>JBIKQS010000153.1:0-5881 GCA_044349575.1 Crocinitomicaceae bacterium | reverse complement strand
ATTCCGGAACCATTTATGTGTCCAAGTCCCATGTATCCGCGATAATCTGTTCCACAACCAACAGCCCTATGTCTACCTACTCCGCCAAAAGTTGCCTTTTGAATCCAATCTCCCGCAAATAATTGAGATGCCAGTGAAAAAAAGAATGCTAATAATCCAACCTTAGTGAACATATCTATTCTTATTTAGTTATGATTAACTTATTCAGTATTCGTCCTGTTTCATCAGAAAGAAAATAAGTACCGCTGGACAGGTTACTCAAGTTTAACTCAGAATCGTTGCTGTAAAAAGTTTCGTGTTGTAGTTGACCTAAGGAGTTTTTAACAAAAAGCTTACCTGTAAAATTGGATAAGCGAACCATTCCATAAGAAGGATTTGGATAAATAATAAAATCATCGCTTTGTTCATTTATTCCCAAGTAATTGGCCTCTATGTGAAGATTGTATTCTCCCATTTCCGAACCCCAACCTTCAACTACAATGTATAATGTCCCAAGTTCAGCAGTTAACAAATTTAATTCTGAACTACCGTCACAGACGTTTGAATCGTCATTAAAAACAATTACGTTTCCAAAAGCATCCAAAACACTTAAAAAAGTATCAAATGAACTTCCGCACAAGGAAATATACAAACTCTCCATGCTTGGATTGGGGTCTATTTTGAAAAACATATCGGGAGATGGATACACCGCATTTTGATTTGAATAACAAACGGATGTATTGGCCACAGTATCATATGGGAGAGTTGAAATGACGATGGCCTCAGCCTGATTATCTCCTGAAAAACCAGAACAATCAATCCCGTTTTGAATAAAAACACCAAAATCAGTTACCGAACCCCAAGAAAATGTACCACATGGATCTAAAGGCAGTGTTCCTTGTTCTCTCTGCATAACTCGCATCCTTGTTAATCCATTTTGTGCGCCTGAAGGAACGGAAAAATTAAAAACAGATAGGCTTACAGGTGGCAGTCCGCTCCAAGTTCCTACAGATTCATTCGCATCAAAATTTCCACTTTGGTCAAAATCTATCCACGCTTGTCCAGCACCAGCATAATTTCCTCCACAAGTTCCAAACTGAACGTCCAAGTGGTAGTTTCCTCCGGCATTCAAATATACAATTTGACTTGTAAGGTCTTGCAAACCAAGAACACCCGGGCAACCTGTATAGGTTATGCTGCTAGATTCACCCGTAATATCGACGGATTCAACATTAGAATCAATGGTAGCGGTAGGTCCAACTTGAGTGCAATATTGACTTGCTGAATGGAAATAAAATCCCCCAACTAAAATCAAGGTAAATACGTAACGCATAGGTAATATTCAATTAACTTTAGGCTAAAGTAGAAAAATTAATCGAATACTAAATGACCTATAACTTGATTAATAATCTTACCATAAAGTTTCTACCTGCCTGCGGATAATAAAAATTCTCTGTAGTCATTGCGCCATTATAGATGTATGAGAATGTATAACCGTTATTTTCATACATGGTATTGAAAACATTATTCACTTGTAGTCCAAGTGAAAGCTCTTTGGTTAACTTATTTGGAATTACAAATGCTGCAGTCAAATTGGAAAATGAAAACGGATTAATACTTCGGTATTCATTTGAAGTGTTGTCCAAAAACTGGCGACCAACATATTTAGTTGTCCAATTACACGTCAATCCTTTGTATCGATAATTGATTCCACCAAAACCATTTACATTGGGTGAAAAGGCCAAATCGGTGTTTTCGTGTTGAATTACCTGCTGCGAATAGTAAGGTTCGTTGTCCGAATATACATCAATAAACTCATTGAACAGTTGAATTTTATTTCTACTTAATGTCAATCCGGCCTCTATCGATAAATCTTGATTATTAGTAGATAAAATCAGGTATCTTGATGTGAGTTCAATTCCGGCACGATAGCTATCTTTTACGTTTGTTCGAGTATACCCACCAACATCATTAATCTCTCCGGTTAATATCAACTGGTTTGTATAATCCATAAAATAGAAATTAGTCAAGAAATTGAAGCGTTTGGAAGATAGAATATAACCAATTTCTAAATCACGCATCCTTTCCGCTTTTGGTCTACTTTGAGGAGTACTTTGTCTAAAATCGCGACGAACCGGCTCTCTATTTCCAATCCCATAGGAAAGAAATACGTTTTGGTTAAATTGACCTTGTGCAATGAGATAGGATACTTGAAACTTCGGGTTGAAAAAATTGAATGTTACATTTTGTTCAATGTCTTTGATAACCCCATCTACTTGATCATTTCCGACAAATGAATAGGCAATATGCCTGAATTGTAAGTCACCTAAAAAATTGAAATTTTTCCACTTGTATGATCCTTTCAAATAGTTGCTGATCTCTGATTTTTGTCCAACCTCGTCATAGTAGCGGTCGCCTATCTCACCATTCGATGCAAAACGAGCCCAAATTACTTCTCCAAAATGACGGCCGATGTAGGTATTTGCCGAGCCCCCAAAAATTAATTGAAGATCTTTGTCTGAATAAGTTAATGAATATACACTACCTATAAAATCATTATCCAACCACCGACGACGAATTAAATCCGATTGCGTCACCGTATCATTGCCGGTAAAAACAGTATCCAAACCATAAGAACTCAAATCATCACCCTTTCGGTATTCTTCGTAATAGCCACGTCCATATGTATAATGACCAGCCGCATTCAATACCAATTTTGAATTAAAACGATGTGTGAAATGCAATTGGTAATTGTCTTGCTGATAGTTATCTACTTGATTGCCATACGTGTAATAATTATACGTTCTTCCAGAATTCAACAAATTTGCTCGTTCGTCATCCGATAAATAGTTTCTGTCAGCATACGCATTCATAGAGTCAATATTTCCTGAAATTCGACTTTGTGGCGTTCCGTACCAGGATTGGTAAGTAACTTCTTTTCCCGAAAAAGCCACCGCTTTTACAACAGACTTTTTTCCTACATAAGCTCCTGAAACGAAATAAGATTTTAAATTAGAGGATGCTCGATCAATGTAGCCGTCAGATAAAATTTGAGACAAACGCATATCCATCGAAAATTTACCGTTGATTAGCCCTGTACCAGCTTTGATGGTGTTTTTCAGTGTATTAAATGAACCAAATGAATTGTCCAATATGCCGTAAGACGTTGCAGAGATATCATCTGTTTTAATATTCAAATTTGCTCCAAAAGCTGCTGCACCATTCGTTGAAGTTCCGAGGCCTCGCTGAATTTCCATGTTACTTATTGAAGAAGTTAAGTCTGGCATATTCACCCAATACACATCATGTGACTCAGGATCGTTGATAGGAATTCCATTTATGGTTACATTTATTCGAGATGCGTCAACACCACGAATGCGAATTCCGGTGTAACCAACTCCCGTACCGGCATCAGAAGTTGTTACAACAGATGGTGTTGCTTCCAATAAAAATGGCAAGTCCTTCCCAAAATTGTTTCTCTCCAACAAATTGCTCTTTTTTATTTTTAAGGTACTGGTAGATAAATCGTTGGTTCGGGTTCCCATCACTTGAAACTCTTCTAATAACTTGGTGTCTCGTTTTAATTGAACATCTCTTGGAAATGCCGCATCGGTTTTTGTCAACCGAATGAAAAAAGGTTCAAATCCAATTTTCTCAAACGTTACCTGAATAGATTCGTCTTCAGCTATTTCGGTAAAAGACCAGTTGTAATTTCCTTTTCTATCTGTCCATGTGTAGTATTCTGCTATTGAATAGTTTGGTCGGTCGATACTTATCTTAACTCCTGAAATTGGAAGCCCTGACTCATCTTTAACGGTTCCAGAAATTTTGGTTTGGCCGAAAAAATTAACACTAAAGCACAGTAAAAAAACTGGTAAAAAAATAAATCTTGTTTTCATTTTACATTAAAATTAAACAAGAACAAGGGGCTAATTCTTGGCAGTTAAACATTCATTAGCACTGTCATCTTCCCTTCGCAGGCATTATCCTAATCAGGTTCAATGGGTATAATCTCAGCCGTTTGACGGGCACCCCTTAGAGACAGGACAAAATTACAAATGATTTTTATTTCCAACAATATCTTTGATTGCTTTTATTTAATTTTTTTGCCCTCATAAGTTTGACTACCTCCACCTCCTTGGCCACCGCTCCATGCATAATAATAGAGGCTATCATTTACAAATTGAAGACTTCTATGATCACCTGATACCGATGCCGAATATTTTTTTCCTTTCCATAAAGAATCAATGTGCACCTTAAATCCTTTCACATTTACAAAAACTCCTTCTTGCTTTACTTCAACCGTTTCTGTGTATGTAGTATCATAGGAGTAACCCCCATTTATCAAATTATAATAATGCCCTTTTACTTTGCAATTGTATTTTCCCGCAAGCTTTTTCACGTGAATTTTATCACAAGAAGAAAAAAATAAAAGCGTTGTAATTACAACTAGCGACATAGAATAACGCTTAAAAAGAAACATATCAGTATATTAACTTTAAGGTGAAGGTACTATTTCTTCGCTAAAGTTTCCTTGTTTATTGATAATTATTTATTTGAATGCAACTCTATTTCAAGGAATCCATGTCGTCATTTACTTTGAAACAATAAAATGTATATGTTTGAAGTTTTTTAGCAATTAAATTCAAGGATAGAAAATGAAAATTACTCCCGAACACAATGAACGTTTTGCAAAAATGACCTTTGCTGAAGTATATCCGCATTACATCAATAAAATAGAAAGAAAAGGAAGAAAAATTAAGGAGCTTGATCAAGTAATTGAGTGGTTGACGGGATTTGATAAAAGTAAAATCGTGGAGCTGATTGATCAAAAAGTAACATTTAAAGAATTTTTTGCCCAAGCGGATTTACATCCAAACGCCACATTGATAACGGGTGTAATTTGTGGATATCGCATTGAAGAAATCGACAATCCTTTAACAAAGCATGTGCGTTACCTCGATAAATTGGTTGATGAATTAGCAAAAGGAAAACCCATGGAAAAAATTCTTCGAAAGTCTCTTTGAACCCTTTTTCTAAAAAGGAATTATCGCAGTAATTTTTTTATCAACTCATCCATTTCTTTTTCATACTTTTCATAAATCTCGCCCGTTGCAGGCCCGCTAAATCCTGTGTGAACATACTCGATTTTGCTGTTTTTTCCAACTACAACTGAGGTTGGGAAACTCATGATGCCATTCAACATGGGAAATTGTGCGGATGCAACCTCTTTGCTGGAAGTTCCTGCCAACACTACACTATATGGAATTGAAAGCCTTTTTTTGAAAGTCTTCAATCGTTTAATTTGGCTTTTTTCATTTGTACCAACTTCATAAGCCAAAGCCACGATTTCTAAGCCTTGCTCGTGGTATTTTTTATGTAATTCTTTAAAATAACGAATTTCATCAATACAATTCGGGCACCATGTTCCCATGATTTGATAGATAACAACTTTGTCTTTGCTTACTTTTTTGTAATTAAACAACTTTCCCTTGAGTGTTTTTATCTTTGAAAATTCAAAATCTGCGGCCTTATCAACAAAGGTCAATTTGGAAGGGTCTCGCAAAGTAGCATTGGAATCCCTGACTGCAATCCAATCGGTTTGATAATTCTGACCACTGTAAAATTTACCGTAAATGGAATCATTGACTACCTTTCCCTCAAACAAAAAAGCCCAAGACCCATTGAAAGTTGACATTGTAAAATCCCCTAAACCCACGGTCCCTGCTAAAAATCTGTAATCGCCTGTTTCGGTCATAAATGTTCCATTTACAATGCCCGATGTTTGATTGAAAATACCCACAGTTGTTTCTGGCTCTTTTGAATTTGGACTAAAAATCGCCTTCCATTTTCCATTAATGTCAGAAGTTCTAGGTCTTAATTCGATAAGGTTTTTATCCAA
>JBIKQS010000152.1:0-5884 GCA_044349575.1 Crocinitomicaceae bacterium | reverse complement strand
GTTAGGTACAATTTCACTTTCTGTTAAGCAAAATTCAATGAGTTTATTTTGTTTTGAAACCAATTTAGAAGACCCATGTTCAGAAATTAGTAAAGGAACAGCTTCAAAACTAATTTATAAATCCACTGGTGATACGTCAAGAAATTGGACGTTTAATGTACTAGAGAAGAAAATTTATTTATTTGCTTTTTCGGCTAAGGATAAATCTACGGAAACATTAAGTTTTGATTTCAATTATATCCTGAGAGATAAAAATGGGGTTGAAATTAAGGATCAAAAAACCGTTGATTTACGTGAAAAAGAGGCCGTAAATTATACGTATGTTAAGATTCAAAATATTCGAACAAAGAAACCAGTTATCGTAAATTTAGCTATTTCGGGCTCAAAGGATATAGACGGATTTTACCAAGCCAGTGACATCTATTTAACGTTAAAAAAGGGAAATAAATCACTCATCAAAACAGATATTCGAGGCTATTTTTCTAAGGATGTTGAGTATAAATTCAATCCCGCTAAAATAGATACTATACTCATAGAACTTGAGCCACTTACGATAGGGGCTATTGCCCAATTTGAAGAAATAGAATTTCAACGTGGTACAAGTTCAATTTTAAAAGGATCAGAAAAAAAATTAAAGCGCTTGGTGGATTTTATGGCATTGAATGCTCATGTTTCAATTGAAATCCAAGGACATGTGAATGATAAGTCTAAGAAAAATAAAAATTCTTCGGTAAGACTTTCAAAAAAACGAGCAAGGAGAGTTCTAAGATTCTTGGTTCACAACGGAATTCATCCATCAAGGATGACCTCAGTAGGCTATGGCAATTCAAAGCCAATTTATCCAGATCCTAAAAATGCCTTTGAAGAACAAGCGAATAGGAGGGTAGAAATTGTAGTTAAACAATAAGTCAAGTACTGATTTACTCTTCTCACCAATAATTTTGGTTTAGTTTGGCTGTTGAATATTGTCAGGTTCAATGCTTCCACAATAAGCTTCCATCACCAAAACTCAGAAAACGATACTTGTTTTGCAATGCGTGCGAATAGATTTTTTTCCAATCCTCACCAACAAACGCGTAGATCAAAAGTAATAAGGTTGATTCAGGTTGATGAAAGTTTGTTAGAATGGCATCAACCGTTCGGATTTGATAGCCAGGCGCAATTAAAAGTTGAGTAGGTACTAGTAATCGATTCAGTTCTTTCTCTTTCATCCAATTTACCAAGGAATTAAAAGCTTTTTCTACAGAAGTATCTTGCGGTAGATCGTAAGCATCCCACTGTGAAATAATGATTTCATCGAACGAAATTTGGGGGTTGACAGCCGCTTTAACGCCCATCCAGTAAAGAGTTTCTAGTGTTCGGAGTGAGGTTGTTCCAATGCAAACTTTCGTAGTTGAATTTGCTAAAAAAGATTTTAAAAAACTCAAGGAAACATCGATAAATTCAGCGTGCATTTCATGATCGCCTAGCGTATCGCTTTTTACAGGGATAAATGTACCAGCGCCTACGTGCAAGGTTACGCAATGCGTTTGAATGTTATTGATTCTCATTCGTTCAAGCAGGTCATCCGTAAAATGAAGTCCTGCCGTTGGAGCTGCTACAGAACCTTCCTTTTGTGCATAAACCGTTTGATATCCCGCCGCGTCTTTTTGAGTTGGTTCTCGCTTGATGTAGGGTGGAAGGGGTATTTTGCCAAACAGATGTAATATTTCCGCAAAAGCAAGTGACTGATCGTTCCATTCAAAAAGAACAACCGAAGGATTTTTGGAGGTATCAATTTTTGTAACGCGCAATTCAAGGTTGTCTTGCCTAAGTACCAATGTGTCTTCTTTCCATTTTTTAGCTCCACCAATCAAACAATTCCAATAAACAGATCCCGTTTGCGACATAGCAGTCAAAATATCCGTATAGCGTTGATCGGGCTCCAAGCAAAAAACTTCGATTTTTGATCCCGTAGATTTCTGAAAAATCAACCGAGCCTCTACCACCTTGGTGTCATTGGCAATCAAAAATGTATTTTGTGGTAATTGTTCGTTCAGTTCAAAATAGTGATAATCTGTTATTTCGTTGTCTTTGTATACTAGCAATTTACTTGAATCTCTCGGCTCAACGGGAAAATAGGCTATCTTCTCATCCGGTAAATCATAACTAAAGTCAATGATCGAAAGTGATTTAATCGTATCTTTTATCGTTTTCATACAATCAAAATTAATTCAAATTCTCAGAAACTCAATCACAGCCCAGTGAATCACATTTCACATCGAACCAAGTATCGCTCATCGAGCTTTTATGATGAGCCCGCCGAATCATGTCGAGATGAGCCTTCATTATGAGCCTTCATGATGAGCTTTCATGATGAGCTTGTCGAATCATGTCGAATCATGTCGAATCATGTCGAGATAAGCTTTCATGATGAGCTCGTCGAATCATGTCAAATCCTATCGAAATATCTAACATAAACCCATAATCTTGATATTTAAAAAAATACAAACTATCTTTACTTTAGTTTTTCGCAATATAAACACCAGAAAAAATGGCCAAAATAACAGACATTTCACAATTAGACTTGAAAAAGCGCTACACCTATGCTGACTATTTAACATGGACTTTTGACGAACGACTTGAACTAATCAAAGGTTGGATTTACAAAATGAGTCCTGCTCCAAAGCGTAAACATCAAAAAGTTTCTTTTCAACTTTTAATGTCATTTGGAAATTATTTTAATTCCAAATGTTGTGAAGTTTACGAAGCTCCTTTTGATGTGCGATTGAAAAAAAATAAAGGGAGCGATAGCGAAGTAGACTCAGTAGTTCAGCCTGATATTTCTATTTTTTGCGACTTGACAAAACTCGATGATCGTGGGGCAATCGATGCACCAGATTTAGTAGTTGAAATTACATCTGACAGCACCATGAAAAAGGACTACAACGAGAAATTCAACTTATACGAAGAAAATGGAGTGCAAGAATATTGGATTGTGAATCCAGACTCCAAGAGTATGGAGCTATTCACCTCTGCAAATAACACGTTTGAATCTGCCGGTATATTCAATATTCATGATGGGGCTACTGAAGTAAATTCTATTATGTTTCCGGATCTGAAGATCAATTTGCTAGAAATATTCAAGGATTAAATTCAAAATTCCCGTTTCAACACACTGAGCTTATCAAATCATTTCCCGCTCATCGAGTCCTTCCCGCTCATCGAGCTTGTCCCGCTCATCGAGCTTTCATGATGAGCTTTCATGATGAGTTCGTCGAATCATGCCGAATCATGCCGAATCATGTCCCGCTTATCGAGCATGTCGAGATAAGCAAATCAAAACCATTTCCATCCATCTAACCAAAATCGCTTAAGAAAACCACCGACCTTGAATTTTTAGGTTTTCCAACCGTGTTAAGTTTCATTAATTGATAATCAAAGAGTGTCTTTTTTCACTAATTCGAAAAGTACAGTATTGTTTTCCGAATTTCTCAAAAGATTTTAAGCTATTTCTTTCTACGTGCAAAGGATAAGCGTAGCTACTTAATTTTACTTTTTTCAAAATCTTGTCGATTATCCCAAAAAGAAACAATTTCAATTCTATTGTTGTTGATTTCATAAAAGAGGAGATAGACTTTCATTGTAACAACTCGCGTAACTTTATTTGAGGTTAATCTACCAATAAATTCAGCTTTTGAAAGTGTTTCGAGCAAATCTTCAACTTCCTTCAGTAATTTTAAGCTGTAAATCGCGTTTCCATTTCTTTCAACATAAAACTCAAGGATAGTTGCTAGCTGAATTTTTGCCAGCGATGACCAAATTATTTCTTTTTTAACCATTCCCTCATTTCTGAAATCACTTCTTCATTTTTAAAGAATTGCTGATTCTTAATTTCATTTCTCCCTATTTCAATAGTAGACTGTTGCTCAATGGGGATTTGATACAATGCCTGTTCAGTGGAGTCAAAAATCGTTTGAAGAGCGTTTAGAAAATTCAAGTCTTGTGAATTCTTAATTCTCAAAATCAAGTTCTTTTTTAGTTGCGCAGTCGTATTCATACGGATTTTTTAATCTAATTCAAAAATAAGAATTTATATCCAACTCACCAAAATCGCTATAGAAAACCACCACCCTTGAATTTTTCGATTTTTCAACCGCGTTGACTTTCTTCGTTTAAGAGGAATCCTAAGGATCACTGATAAAACAGAAACTCAGAAGGTGAAGAAAAGGGTTTGGCATAAATTAATAATCTCATCGCGCTTGTCCCGCTCATCGAGCTTGTCCCGCTCATCGATCTTGTCCCGCTCGTCGAGCTTGTCCCGCTCATCGAGCTTGTCCCGCTCATCGAGCTTGTCCCGCTCATCGAGCTTGTCCCGCTCATCGAGCTTGTCCCGCTCATCGAGCTTGTCCCGCTCATCGAGCTTGTCCCGCTCATCGAGCTTGTCGAGATGAGCTTTCATGATGAGCCTTCAAGATGAGCGAGACAATCGGATTGAAACCATTTTCCTTCTCCATACGTACAACCACGTATTGTAAAACTAAAACTACGTAGAAAACATTACGTGAATGCATTGAAATTAACTCATAAACCTTTAGATATGAATAATTTCAACAAAAGTGACAGTATGTTTGTCTCATCAAATGACGCACCAGCCAGTAAAAATCAATCATTCTGGTGCACATACACAACAGTAATCAATTGCGCAATAAGCAATTGTTAATAAATTATATTTTATTTGGCTTTTTTTATTAAATATTTATTAATAATTTAGGCCACTGCTAAAACGTGTATTTAATAAAAATTAGAACCAAATAGTAATTGAAACTTGCCAAATATTCACTCAACGAATACAAAGGAAAAAGTACTCAATTTATATGAAAGTTTTAAATTAAGTTAGCTTAAACTATGGAAACTATGAACAATCCAGCTCAAAAACAAGCATCCTTCTCGAACAGTAGGGAGGGGACTGTTATCTCTTTTAACGATTCTTTTGCAACCCAAAATGTTTTTACTCAAAATCCTAATTCTATGAAACAAAACTACAATTCAACCAGGAACTCATCTTCCTCTCGAACTGAGCCTGTCGAAGTTCGAGTTTATCGAGAAATACCGAAGGGTAATTCACCCGCGTTTTTCAAAACCTTCATGTTCACCCTGGCAATTATTTTTGTTGGGATTAGTGGTGTTTGGGGACAGATTACTACAGCAACTTACAACTTTAATGCTAATTCAACAGGTTGGACCGGTAATTTTTTGCGATCAACAGCGACCAACGCAACCATGTGTGGCACCGCAGGTATGCGCAGAAATCTTTATGCTTCGGTGACAACAGGTAATCTTGTTTCTCCCTTGTTAGCAGGTACAAACAATCAAGGTGTTATAACCTTGTCGTACAAGTATAAAGCGGCTAATTATAATTCACCTTTTGGTGCCGTCAACCCTTGGGGTTCATTTAATGTGCAAGTTGGTAATTCAGCAACTGGACCATGGACAACAATTGCAACAGTATCACAACAAACACAAACAGGTGCTTGTATTACTCAGACTCATACATTTACTCCTCCTGCTGGTAATCTTTACATTAAGTGGGATTGTTTTTGGTCTGCAGGTGACTATTACCTGAGTTTCGATGATGTAAGTGTTTCACAAGCTGCACCAATATCATGTTCTGGTACTCCCAATACAGGAGCAGCAGCAATCAGCTCTGCATCAGTTTGTGCATCGACAGCTTTCAATTTGAGTGCTACTGGTTTGTCATCAGGTACGGGCCTTACTTATCAATGGCAATCTTCTCCCAATAACTCTACTTGGACCAATATTACTGGTGCAACAGCAACAACATACTCAACTTCAATTGCCTCTGGATTAATGTACTATCGTATTCAAACACGCTGCACAAGTA
>JBIKQS010000151.1:0-5914 GCA_044349575.1 Crocinitomicaceae bacterium | reverse complement strand
GAATAACCCGATTTTTAAATGGGTCGAATTCGACTCCTTATTAAAAGGATCTGGAAATAATGCTTTTACCTTATCACCTTCCAGATGGATTGATAAAACCAATGCAATAGGTATTACTAGTAGTTTTGGGAAAAATGGAGGAACATTTGCCCATTCTGAAATTGCTTTAGAATTTGCTTCATGGGTTTCTACTGAATTCAAACTTTATCTAATTACTGAATTGATGCGGTTGAAAAAAAAATGAGTCAAATAAATTAAATCTTCAATGGTCAGTTCAACGCACCAACGCGAAAATAAATTACCAAATTCATACAGATGCCATCAAAGAACCCTTCGACTTCACTGAAGTTTTGCTCTGGGTTCATTTAATACCGAGGTCATTAACCAAAGAGCAAGCTTCAATGATTTATGCCAATGAAGCAGATTTACTCAATGTTGCTTTGTTTGGAATTACTGCTCAGCAATGGAAAAACCAAAATCCAACCTTGGAAGGAAATATACGTGATCATGCCACTTTAGAACAATTGGTGGTGTTGAGTAATATGGAAAGTATCAATGCGCTGCTTATTCAACAAGGCTTACAATCAGAGGAACGAATTATCCAACTGAATCAAGTAGCGATAACTCAGATGAAATCCTTAGTTGAATCGAAGCAATTGAGAGTATTTGGAGAATAGAAAACGACACTATTCCACTTTATATTAAAACTGAAAATTTTTGCACATAAATTAATTGAAAACCGAATAACTGAATTTTATCATGATACATTTCGAATGTTCCGAGAATTTAATTGGCTTAGTCAATTGAACATTGTTTATATTTGTATTTCATTTTTGTGAGTTATGAAGATTAATCCAGCATACCAAACCAAGCAAGAACTTCTTGATCTTTACAATAAACCTCTTTTGGAATTGGTTTTTGAAGCAGCGACCATTCATCGTCAGTTTCACAACCCACGTGAGGTACAAATGTCATCTCTGTTGAGTATTAAAACAGGTGGATGCGCTGAAGATTGTGGGTATTGTCCGCAAGCTGCACGTTATAATACGGACGTTGAAGCACATAAGTTAATGACGGTGGATTCTGTTATTGAACAAGCAAAAAATGCGAAAGCAAACGGTTCTTCTCGTTTGTGCATGGGAGCAGCTTGGAGAGAAGTGCGTGATAATAAGGATTTTGATAATGTGGTGGAGATGGTTCAAGAGGTAAACAATCTTGGAATGGAAGTATGTTGTACGCTCGGAATGATGAACGAAGAGCAGGCAAAACGATTGAAGAACGCTGGACTATTTGCTTATAATCATAATTTGGATTCATCACCTGAATTTTACGGAGATATTATTTCTACTCGCGAGTATGAAGATCGCTTAAATACGATAGATAATGCTCGAAAAGCTGGAATCACAGTATGTTCAGGTGGAATTATTGGAATGGGTGAAGCTGTTGAGGATCGAATTGGTTTGTTGATGAGTTACATGAAAATGGAAAATCCTCCAGAATCTATTCCAATCAATGCGCTGGTTGCTGTGGAAGGAACTCCTTTAGAGGATCAGAAACCGATTGAACAATGGGAAATGATTCGCATGGTTGCAACAACTCGGATAGTTTTTCCTGAAGCAATTGTGCGTTTATCTGCAGGAAGAACAAAAATGAATATGGAAGGTCAAGCCTTGTGTTTTATGGCAGGTGCAGGCTCTATTTTTGCTGGTGACAAACTCTTAACAACGCCAAATCCTGAATTTAATGAGGACAAAGAAATGTTCGATATTTTAGGCCTTCTTCCAAAAGAGCCTTTTAAAGATGCAGAACAACCTGTAAGTCTTCCTGATGAAAAAATTGAGGAAAGAAAAAGAAAAGAAGTTCAGCGTGAATTGGAATTGAAGGAAGCTAGAGAACAAGCACTTCAAAATGGTTTTGAACCTCGAAAAATGACTTCGGTAGATTCGATTTAAATGCATTCGAAACTTATAGAAAAATTAGATAAACGAAAGTTAGAAGGAACTTATCGTGAGTTAAGTTCTATGGATTCAATGGTGGATTTTTATTCGAATGATTATTTAGGGTTCGCAAGGGAAAACCAAGAAAAAGTATCTTTAAAAGGGGCAACAGGATCACGTTTAATTTCAGGAAATTCAAGCGAGGCAGAAGCATGTGAATCTTTTTTAGCAACCTATTTCAATGCTGAATCTGCTTTGGTTTTTAACTCCGGATATTCGGCAAATCTGGGTTTGTTAAGCAGTGTTGGTCAACGCGGAGATATATACATATACGATGAGAGAATTCATGCCAGTGCCAAAGAGGGGATGCGTTCGTCTTTTGCAGATTCGTATTCGTTTAAACACCACGATTATTCAGATTTAGAAAGACTCTTGATAAAACATGATGAAAAGGTAGTGTATGTCGTGGTTGAGTCACTTTATTCGATGGATGGTACAATGGCTCATTTTCGAAAACTAACCCAATTATGCGAAAAATTTAACGCTTATCTTATCGTTGATGAAGCACATAGTGCAGGCATTTTTGGAAAAGAGGGCAGGGGAGTCGTTTCTGCATTAGAAATAGAAAAGAAGGTTTTTGCTCGAATTGTCACTTTCGGAAAGGCTTATGGATTGATGGGGGCAGCTATTTTGGGATCAAATCACTTGAAAAATTACCTCATCAATTTTGCAAGGTCCTTTATTTACACAACAGCAATGCCACATGAAATGTATTCTTGTATTCAGAAAAATGTGGGTTCGGACTTGATTTTTGAAAAACAAACTCTGCTTCACGATAATATTTCTTTTTTTAGAGAGCATTTCTCATCAGAACTATGTGTTTCTGAAATTAATTCACCTATTCAAGTCCTTCAAATTGGAAATACTGATAAGGCACGAAAAATAGCACTTTCTTGTCAAGAAAAATCTCTGGCTGTGAAACCAATTTTCTCACCAACGGTACCACAAGGCCATGAGTGTATTCGTATTTGTTTGCATTCGTTTGATACTCAAAAAGACATTCATACCCTTGTGGAAATCCTGAAAAAAGAATTGAATCAATGAAGCGAATTGGCTTATTATCAGATACACATGGTTATTTAGATGACCGAATAAAACATTTTTTTGCGGAAGTAGATGAGGTTTGGCACGCAGGAGATATAGGAACCATTGAGGTGTTAGATGAATTGAAAGAATTTAAACCAACACGCGCCGTTTGGGGAAATATCGATGATCATATAATTCGAAAAGAAACAAGAGAATTTGAGCGTTTTACGTGTGAAAACGTTGAAGTTTTAATTACGCATATAGGCGGAAAACCGGGTAAATATTCCAAGCCAGCGTATGAGGAATTACAGAAAAAAAGTCCCAAGTTATTCATTTGTGGCCATTCTCATATTTTATTGGTGAAAATGGATTCTAATTTCAATATGCTTTGGCTTAATCCCGGTGCGTGCGGAATAAAAGGATTTCATCAAGTCCGTACTATTATACGGTTTTCAATCACCGATGATCGAATACATGATTTGGAAGCAATTGAACTTGGTAAACGAGCCTAAATAACAATTTGACATTTTTCGTTAATACAAAGTGCATTTTTTTCATCAGATGATAGGTTTACTAGGTCTGATTTTAATAATTCTCGTTTTTCCTTTGAAAATTTCTTGATCATTTTTCCTTCGCAAAATCGTATGAGTTGTACTTCATTCTCGATAATTAAACCAGGAACCTCAGTTAGATTTCCGTTTTCATCCTTTGCTGCCATTGTGAAATAACAAGAGTTGGTATGTTTTGTGACTTTGGTTCGAGGATTAAGAGATTCAACTCGAATTCCAATTATCATCGTAGTATTGCCAACGTAATTTACGGACGCCATTAAGTGTACAAGATCTCCAACCTCAACTGGACTTAAAAATTCAACACCTTCAACAGCCACAGTAACACAATAATTTTCAGCATGTTTGGTTCCACAAACATATGCGATTTTATCCATTAACGACAATAAAATCCCACCATGAACTTTGCCTCCAAAATTGGCATAACTCGGAATCATTAGCTCAGTTAAGGTAGTTACAGATTCACTTATTTTCTTGTATTCAGTCATTTTGGTTTGAATTATTTAATAAATCAACAAATTCATCAAAGGTTATCTTAGTATAATTACTTGGTACTCCAAACAGTTCGTAATTCGGAGCAACGTTGGTGTATTTTTTCAAGCGATATTCAATTATTCCGTCTTCGGTTTCTAAATAGTATAAAACGGGTAATCCGGGGAAATCAGTATAAGCTTCTTGATACCGAGCAGCATATTTTTTACTGTAGTAGCAAGTAAATGATTTTTGAGATTGAAGAAAAGTAAGTTTTATTTTTTTTGCCGCTAATCCACCAATTTTCTTACCGCCCAATTTCTTTTTCCATACATATTTTGGTTGAAGAGTTAATGAATCGGATTTTGAGAAATCTCCTTTGATCGCATAATGTTGATTTTCTCCCAATGAAATAAGTAAATATGATTTTTTCTTTACAAGATGTTTAATATACGATTGATTTCCAAAAACATAGGACTCTGTTTCAATTCGAATGAGTGAATCAAGCGATAAAACATGCATTAGTTTAGGTTTTTCATCCTTTATGTCAAGATTTTTTATTTCATATTCCAAAATACCCACAAAAGGAAGGTTTTTTTGACCAAAATAACTCGTAGAAAGCAGAATTAGTAGAAACCAAATAAGTAAATTTTTCATCAATTATCTTTGAGAACAAAGATGCAAAATTTTTAACAGCAGATAAATTAATTTATTAAATTTGAAAAAATCTTGATGGTTATGAATTTTGAACTGCAACACAACGAAAATATTGTAACTGTAATTTCTAATATTGAAAAATTAGATGCGAATACAGCTGCTGAACTCAAAGGGCATTTTTTGTACATCAATAAAAACAATCGAAATAGAGTGATTTTCGATATGGGAGCAACAAAGTATTGTGATTCTTCAGGCTTGAGTGCAATCTTAATGGCCAATCGTCTTTGCAAAGACACTAATGGTAAATTTATCTTGTGTAACGTTCAACCCAATGTACTGAAATTAATTTCCATTGCCCAATTAGATAAAGTGATTGATATTGAAGCAAATCACAAGGAGTCGCTGGCAAGATTTCATTCGTGAGCTTTACGGTTACTATTTTAGGAAGTGGTTCAGCTGTTCCTACCAATACGCGTTTTCCAACCGCTCAATTCGTTGAATGTAATAATCGTAATATTCTTATAGATTGTGGTGAAGGTACACAATTTCAGTTGCGGAAATTTAATGTAAAGATTCAATCCATTCAGCTTATTTTAATCTCTCATTTGCACGGCGATCATTTTTTTGGACTTCCTGGTTTATTAAGTACGATGCATTTGTTGGGAAGAGACAAAGGATTGAAAATAATTGGTCCCGAAGGCTTAGAGAATTGTGTTCGAAGTCAACTTGAAATTGGTCACAGTAAACTGGATTTTGAAATTGAATTTATTGCTTTGGAGAAAAATTCAAATGCATGTGTTTACAAGGATAAGGTACTTGAAATTCATACTTTTCCCTTAAATCACCGGATACAAACTCAAGGCTATTTGATAAAAGAAATTCAAGGTGAATATAATCTAAGAAAAGACTTGGTTCAACAAGAAAATATTCCACTTGAGGTAATTCATCAGCTCAAAGCAGGAAAAGATTTTTTGGATTCAACGGGTAAGTTTTGGAAATTCAAACAGTACACGCTTTCACCCAAATCATTGCTCTCTTATGCCTATTGTTCTGATACAAAATACGATGAGCGAATATGTGAAAAAATTAAGGGAGCGACTATTTTGTACCACGAAGCTACATTTATTGAAAAAGATTCTCAAAGAGCTAAGTCAACCTTTCATTCAACCGCGGCAGATGCTGCAAAAATTGCTC
>JBIKQS010000150.1:0-5917 GCA_044349575.1 Crocinitomicaceae bacterium | reverse complement strand
ATAACGCCACGTAGAAGTGTCATATACAATCGTTTCCCAGTGATCAACTTGTCCGAATAGCCTACCGCACCCAATTAAAAAAAATGCTGAAAATAGCGTTATAATATGTTTCACTTCTTAAAAAATATGAGTAAGCAGTTACTTTTGATTAAATAAATTTATCATCAAAGAATTGCAAAGATATCCTTTTTAAATGTATTGTTAAGGTATTATGAACAAATTGTAAAGAGACTAGAGCTTAACTAAATGTTAGTCAGTAGTTTGTTCATTTTCTGATTCGTCAATGTCAGATCCTGGTAGTTCCAATGCTTTAACTGCCTGAATGGCATTTCCTGCAATTCCTCGAATGGAGGCATGCATATCAATGGTATTATTGATGACTTTTTCAATTTGTTTTTCACGTTCCTTCCATATGCGTTGCATGGCTCGCTTTTCGCTATCTAAAGCTGTTTTCATTGATGAAAATCCTTCTACAATAGCTTCTACTTGCATTCTGAAACTGTTACTCGTTAGATAATCATACAATAACTGCATTTTATCTCCTTTATTTACTTGTGATCCTAATGCAGTACTGACTTGAATGATTGATTCACGCAGAACATTGCATAATCCTTTGAATTCTTCATACGAGCAAACCCAAACCCCATCGCGCATTCCCATTCGTTGCATGTCCGAAGGCATCGCTTCGGTTACTAAAACCCCGATGTCCGCACCTTTTTCGCGCATATCAGCTTTAAATTTTTCGATCCATGAACCTTGGAAATCTTTTGTTCGCTTGCTTTCGTAGTAGATTTTTCCACAGTTTTGCTGGTTGAATGTATTTACAGTTTGAATGCAATCTCCTCCGCGAGCCCCTTTTTTTATTTCTTCAATCGAATCAAGAGGAAATTGAGTTTGTAGCCACTCTTCAATTGCCAATTCTTGAACCTCGCCTTGCAATTGCATAGAACCTTGCTCCTGTTTGCGTTTCATTTCCTCGGTCAAGCGCTTTTGATCGTCAAGTTGCTTTTGGAGGTCACGCATTTTTAATTCATTCTTTTCCTCTTCAGCTTTTCTAATTTTTTCTTTCTCAGAGGATAATTGCTCATTCAACTTTTTTTGAGCTTCAGCTTCGGCAAGTTCTTTTGCTTCCTCTTTTTCACGTTTCAAACGTTCAATTTCAGCCTTGGTACGATTGAGTTCTTTTACTTGCTCTGACTTTTGATTTAACTCATCTTGCAGCAATTTAAACTGATCTGCTTGTTCTTCAGATAATTTTGATTTTAGTTTTGTTTCAATGGCAATTCGATCCTCTTTTAATTGTTGTTCCAATCGTTCTTCAAAAAGAATCTTCTCTTGCTTTCTTTGTTTCTCAAATTCTTCTTTTTCAGTATTCAATTCGTCCTTTTCTTTCTGGTATTTTTGTTTTTCTTCCGCAAGTTGAGCTTGGTATTTTTGACGAATTTCTTCTTCTAATTGGTGAGAAAGTAAATCGTTTACATCGATTTGAGTTCCGCAATTCGGACATTTTATGTAATTTTCAGTTGACATGATATTTTTGATAAAAATTGAACTATATTCAAATATACGTTTTTCGAATAGATTTATAACTGATGTAATTTTCAAATCATCAATCTTCTTACCTTCGCTAAAAAATTCATCATGGCATTTTTTTCAACGGATTATCTCAATTTCTTTATTGAACTAGCAGCAAACAATAACAAAGATTGGTTCGATTTAAATCGCAAGCGATACGAACAGAATGTAAAAAAGCCTTTTGCAGATTTTGTTCAACTTGTTATTGCTCAATTAGCTGAAAATGAGCCGGTCTTTAAAGATTTAGAGGCTAAAAACTGTATCTTTAGAATCAATCGAGATATCCGTTTTGCGAAGGATAAATCTCCTTATAAAATGATGTGTTCTGCCGTGATTACTCCGGAAGGCAAGAAAAGTAAAGCTGTAAATGGTGTCTATTTTGAATTTGGACCTGAACACATGAGGGTTTACGGAGGTGTTTACGAAATTGAAAAAGAAGATTTAGAAGTTGTTCGTGAAGGCATTGCACAAGACGTCTTGGAATTTCAAAAAGCATATAAAAATCCAATTTTTGTAAAAACCTTTGGAGAAATCCTAGGTGAAAAGAATAAAATTATACCTGCTCATTTGCGTGAGGCTGCAAGCCTAGAACCTTTGATTTTTAATAAACAATGGTATTTTTATACACAATTTGAACCGGAAACGATTTTGCAAGATAATTTAGATCAAATTGTAGTAGATTGTTACCATGCTGGTCGACCGGTAGAAGAATTTTTTAACAAATTAATTAAACGATAATTGGAAATCTAATTTTATAATTCAGAGATTACATCAAATCCTTTGAAGCTTCCTGTGATAGCGAGTCCGGTGATTTTTTTAGCTGTTTTTTGATTTTTGATTTTTAGTGCGATTTCATTAATTGTTGCTCCACTACCAACAGCATCATCAATTATCAAAACATGGTTATATTTCTTTTGAAGCGGGACTACAAAAGTGTTTTTTGCGTTAGCAATACGTTCAAAGATTTTAGACAATGCTTTTTGCGGAATAATAATTGGAGTTTTTATTTTTTCTACTTTCACAATAGGTTTTTGAATGGCAAGAAGGTTTTGTAAAACAATCATTATCTGAACCTTTCTATTAATTGTTGGTGGAACAAAAACGACCGCATCCACCTTTTCTTGATCGATAAGATTATAAATTCGTTGTTTAATTTCTTCTACAATTTGCTTCATCAACACTTTGTTTTGCCCTTGTTTAGCATAATGCATTAGCGTACCTAGTCTTGTCTTTCCAAATCGCTCAATAGCATAAAAGTCTAAGTAATACAGGTCATCTATCCCAATTTCTTTTATTCCCTCTGTATTTATTAGTTTAGATTTCCCATCAATCATACCATTCTTATTAAAATAACCTAAGTACTTGGTTCGTGTATGAACGTATTCATCAATGGTTTTTATAATTTCAAATTGTTGTTTATCACACCAATAATTCATCGCTTTTAATCCCTCTAATTTATTTCCCAAAGCGTCAATGAGTAGAAAATGAGCGTTTAAGAATATTTCTTTGTGGTATGGAACTACCTGATTTGAGGTAACTATCGGTTCTTCCGCTAATGAATAATATACATGAGGAGCCGTTCCCCACTTTTGAACTAAATTTGATTCCTCTAATTCTGAAATCATTCGGTGAATATATTGCCGAGAGGTTTTTAATGATTCGCTCAATTGATGAATAGTGAGTTGACCATGCTTATTAAGTAAGCGAATAATTTTATCTTTAGTTTTCACCCCACAAAGATATTAAGTTTACAGTAAATAATTTACTGTAAACTAAAAAACATGAAATCGATTATCAGTATTAGCATTTAGACAAATAACTTATAAAAATTGAATCGCATTTTACACCTTGAATAACCTGAATTATTCAACCACCATTCGATAGATTTGTTTTTAACGAATCGAGAAAAATTGTCTTCCTCAATATTGACTGGAATCATTTTTACAAATGTTAGAGATCAATAAATCAGAATATAATAGATATTTGGGGTTAATTTCCCTATTGTTGTAGCTATTTTGAAAATAATTTAACTTTGTGTTATTTAATTAAAATAATCCTTTCTTTGCAAATAAACGCTTTAAATACTTCATTCATGAAAAAACTAGTTTTCTTTTTGTTTATTTCAACAAGTGCTTTGGCACAAAAGAAAGAAATTCCGTTAAATGATGCCGTTTTACAGCAAGGACGAAAATTTGCGCCAGATCGCATAAATAACTTTCAGTGGATTCCTGGTGGAGCTTCTTATTCCTATTGCAGTAAAGATTGGACAACGTTATTCAAATCAGACGTTGCATCACAAAAAGAAATGGAACTTGCTAAAATAGCAGATATTAATAAGGTTCTAACCACTGATTTTGCTAATTTCTTTGGAATGGAGTGGATCAACGACCATGAAATCCGATTGAATGATGGTTCAAAAGTGTATTCGTATGATGTCAATTCTAAAATGGGGAAGAAAATCCAAAGTATAGAGGAGGGGGCTGAAAACCAATCGTTTCATGCTTCTACAAATCAAATGGCCTATACCGTTGCGAATAATTTATTCCTGCTAAAAGCTGATGGAAAAAAGGTTGCCATTACCAAAAATACAGATAAAAATTGTGTTTCTGGTCAGAGCATTGCTCGAAACGAATTTGGTATTTCCAATGGAATATTTTGGTCTGAAAAGGGAACGTATTTAGCGTTCTACCAGAAGAATGAAAAGAATGTTCATGATTATCCATTACTTGATATCAATGCAACTCCGGGAGAATTGGTTTCAATAAAATATCCAATGACAGGACAAAAATCAGAAGAGCCGCGCGTTGGAATTTACAACATTAAGAAAAACAAAACGGTTTACATTACCCCACGAGGCGCTAAGGATGATTATTTCACCAATTTAACATTCACTCCGGACGAAAAATTTATAGTTGTTGCTGAAGTAAATCGCGATCAAAACCACATGTGGCTGAACGTTTACGATGCAAAGACTGGAAAATTTGTAAAAACACTGTTTGAAGAAACGAACGACAAATGGGTAGAACCTGAACATCCAGCTTATTTTCCAAGCAAGTCCTCAAATAATTTCATTTGGATTTCTGAAAAAAGTGGTTTTAACAACTTATACTACCATTATTTTGAAGGAAAATTGATAAAACAATTAACCAATCATGATTTTGTAGTAAAGGATATTTTAACAACTACTCCGGACGGCAAGAAAATTTATTATTCGGCAACCGGTCCAAATCCAATGAACACATTGGTTTATTCAGTTGATTTAGAAGGAAGCTCAGAATTAATCACCAAAGAAGAAGGAACTCACTCATTTTCAGTATCGGCAGATGGAAATTATTTCTACGACGCATTCTCAAGTGGAACAGTTCCTCATAAAGCTCTATTATGGACAAACAATGGAAAAATGGCCAAACTACTGATTGCTGCCAAAGAAAAATTGGATGATTACGTTATTGGACAAACAGAAATTGGAACTCTAAAAGCAAAAGATGGCGCAGATTTATATTACCGCATGATTAAACCTGCCAATTTTGATCCGTCTAAAAAGTATCCAGTAATGGTTTATGTATATGGCGGTCCTCATGCGCAAATGGTTACGAATTCATGGTTAAACGGTGCAAACTTGTGGATGCATTGGATGGCAAATCAGGGATATATTATTTTCACTTTGGATAATCATGGTTCGGGAGAAAGAGGTTTTGCTTTTGAATCTCAAATTCACCGTCGTTTGGGTGATGTAGAAATGGAAGATCAGCTGTTAGGAGTTGAGTTTCTCAAATCTTTGCCGTATGTAGATGGAAAAAGAATGGCGGTTCATGGTTGGTCTTTTGGTGGTTTCATGACAACCTCGTTGATGTTGCGTCAACCGGGTGTTTTCACTACAGGAGTAGCAGGTGGCCCTGTGACGGATTGGAAATACTACGAAATCATGTATGGTGAGCGTTATATGGATCGACCAGAACAAAATAAGGAAGGCTACGAAAAAGCATCGTTGTTGAATTACGCTGATAAATTGGAAGGAAATCTCTTATTGATTCACGGAACCATTGACGATGTTGTTGTTATGCAACACAATTACGCATTGGTGAAAAAGTTTGTCGAAGCAGGTAAGCAAATGGATTTCTTTCCGTATCCGATGCACAAACATAATGTAACAGGAAAAGACCGCGCGCATTTGATTGAGAAAATTCTGACGTATATTTTGGAGAAGAATAAGTAGATAAAACCCATTTTAACTTTTTTATAGTACAATATTATTGTTTTTTGTCTTTTATGTAAGATATTATTTATTATTTTTGTCTTTTTAAAAAGATAAATATGAAAGATGTTTTCAAAAAAATAATTA
>JBIKQS010000149.1:0-5919 GCA_044349575.1 Crocinitomicaceae bacterium | reverse complement strand
GTTAGTTGAGATTACTGGCAATTGTGATGCTTGTGCTTCAATAATACTTACAGGAGTTCCTTCATTGTTTGATGTTAAACAGATAACATCCATTCCTGCATTAAATTGTGTAATGTCTTTAATCCAAGAAGTCATTCGAATATCAACACCCTTTTTGGTTAAGTCACTTACTTTTTGAGCAATTTCATCACGCAATTCACCATCACCTACAATAAAAAACACTAATTTCTTATCAGTTTCTTTCTGCACTATATCGACAATTTCTAAAAACAAGTGATGATTTTTAATTGGTGCTAATCTTCCGATTACTGCTATGGCAATTTGATCATTTTCAAGGTTATACCTTTCTCTTACGATTTTTCTTTTTTCATATAAATTGGCATTAAATTTTTGCAAATCAAAGCCAAGAGGGATAACATCAACCTTACTTTCTTTGGCAACCCTATGTATATTAACCAATTCGTTTTTCTGTAAATCAGAAATTGCAATAATTCCCGTTGATTTAGTGGCAAGTTTTCGTTCAATAAATTTATACAATTCCGTTTTAACCTTTCCAAAATAAGAATGAAAAACATGCCCGTGAAAAGTATGTACAACAACCGGAACTTTCATGTCTAATGCAGCCTTGCGACCAAGGGCCCCAGCTTTGGATGCATGGGTATGGACAATATCAGGTTTAAATTCTCTAATAATTTCCTTTATGCGGTTTAATGCTTTTCTGTCGCTGAAAAAATTCGGTTTTCTCTTCATTTCAGGCAGTAAAACGGCCTCAACGCCATATTCCTCTAAAATATGCAATGAATCAGATTCACCTTTTTCAGGAAGACCGCCAATGAGTAATGTCTCAAAATCTTCCGATAAATAGCGTGTTAAAAAAGTGGCATTGTAGGTTGGTCCACCTATGTTGAATCGATTAATAATTCGTAAAACTTTAATTTTTTTATCTGCCAAAACGCAAAAATTTGTTTAGTTAGGTTGAATTTTACTACTTTGGACAGTAAAATTAGTTTATGCGAAGTTACATACTTTTTCTTAGTGTTCTTTTAACCTTTTTTGCACAGTCACAAAACAAAATTCAAGAAAGAATCAATCAACTTGTAAAGAATCCGAATACAGAAAATGCAACCGTAGTTTTTTTGGCAATTGATTTAGAGTCAGGCGATACCCTCGGAAAATGGAATCATAAGTCAAGTTTGCCCTATGCCTCTAATGCAAAATTATTTTCCACTTATACAGCACTCGAACTGTTGGGTGCTAATTATCAACCTAAAACAAGATTTTATATAGACGGCAACTTGACTTCTGATGGAGTACTGAATGGGAATTTATGGATTCGAGGTGGTGGCGATATATCACTTGGTAGTAAATATTTCTGTGACTCAGGAAAAGAATATGCCTTTTTAAACAAATGGGCAGATACTATACTCAAATTAGGAATTAAGGAAATAACAGGCTCAGTCATTTCAGATGGGAGTGAATTTGGATATGAAGGTGCTCCTGATGGCTGGGAATGGTCTGATCACACGATGACATATGGTGCTCCACCGAGTGGGATTTGTTTTGCTGATAACGTTATGAATTATTATTTTAAATCAGGCTCAGCAGGCACTTTGGCAACTTTAATTAATACCTACCCTAAACTACCTGGAATTAATCTCCATAGCGATGTGAAAGTCGTTGGCTCGGGAGGTGGAATTACACTCTATGGGGGTCCGTTTTCAAAAGATCGATTTGCCAAAGGATACCTTCCACCAAACCAAACTAATTATGCTATTAAAAGTACCATGGTAGATCCTGAATTACAATTTGTGGTTATTTTAGACGAATATTTTAAAAAGAAAGGAATTAAAATAAATTCCGTGAAATCAGTTCGTGATTCTCATTTAAATTTACCCAATTATTCCTCATTAAAATTAGTTTATACGAATTACGGTTCCACCTTAACTGAACTAATTACAAAAACTAATATGCACAGTGTTAACTTTTTTGCTGAAGGATTGGTTAACTTAATTGGATTTGAGAAATCAGGAAATGGATCAACTGTAAGCGGGCTTGCTCAAATGAATCAATTTTGGTCTAAAAAAATCAATGCAAAAGGTCTTTTTATTAATGATGGAAGTGGGTTATCCCGCAGCAATGCAATGAGTCCTTCCCATTATGTTGAAATGTTGAAATACATTTACAAATCAAAAAACTACTCCATATTTTTGAGTTCTCTTCCCGTTGCCGGAATGTCAGGTACGTTGGGTAAGGTTTGCGCAGGTCAAGAAGGCCAAGGACGTGTGAAGGCTAAAAGTGGAACACTCACTCGTGTGAAGGCATATTCGGGGTACGTACAATCAAAATCAGGAAAAAATATTGCTTTTTCAATAGCGGTAAACAATTTCACATGTTCTAAAGGCGAAATCGTTAATCTAATTGAACCCATTTTGAACGCAATGGCCGCTTATTAATTCTTTTCAAATAATGTCTGGAATATACATCCACATTCCTTTTTGTCGAAAAAAATGTAGTTATTGCGATTTTCACTTTTCTACCTCTTTTTCGTCGTATAGAAGTCAAATGATTGAATCAATTTCGGATGAATTGAAAGAACGTTTGCATGAATTGACTGATTCAGAACCAAAAACAATTTATTTTGGTGGCGGAACACCTAGCTTGCTTAATAAACAAGAGTTGCAAGAAATAATGGAAGTTATTTACGATAAATATCCTCAAGAACAATTTTCAGAAATCACACTTGAAGCAAATCCTGAAGATATTTCTGAAAAATCCCTACAAGATTGGAAATCTCTTGGAATTAACCGATTGAGCATTGGTATTCAGTCCTTCAAGGAATCAGATTTAGATTGGATGAACAGGGCTCATACGCTTGAGGAAAGTCGCGCATGTATCATTCTTGCAAATAAAATTGGGTTTTCAAATATTTCAATAGACTTAATTTACGGATTACCGGGACTAACTAATTCTGAATGGGAACAACATATTGACGAAATTATTTCTTACAAAATAAATCACGTTTCTGCCTATTGTTTAACGGTTGAAAAAGGTACTTTGCTTCAAAAAAAGGTGTTGAATAAAATAGTAACTATTCCAGATGAAGATTATAGTATAGAACAATATAAAATATTGATTACTAAACTGAATCAAGCTGGATTACACCAATATGAAATATCAAATTTTGCTAAAAAGGATTGTCAATCAATTCATAATTCAAATTATTGGGCCGGACAAAAGTTTATTGGAATTGGTCCTTCTGCGCATTCATTTGACGGGGAAAAACGACGTTGGAATGTGGCAAACAATTCGCAATACATGAAGAGAACAAATTGGTTTGAAGAAGAAATCCTAACAAGTAAGGAACGTTGGAATGAGTTTATATTAACCCGTTTAAGGACCATCAAAGGAATTAATTTAACAGAACTAAAAGATCTTTTCACGCTTGACAAAAACTTTACTGTAACAAAGCAAAAGTTCGTTAATCAAAATTGGCTTATTGAAGAAAATAATTTTTTAAAACTAAGTCTAGAAGGACAATTGCGAGCAGATTACCTTGCCTCAGAGTTTTTTAAAATTTAATTTACTCAAATTCTATTAAAGAGATTCTAGTTTTATTAGTTCTGACCAGATAAGGATTATTTTGATCCTCCCCAGTTCCCTTTATCCAAGCTTCTATATTGAATCGCTTCTGCAACATGATTTGTTTGAATACCAACAGAATGATCCAAATCTGCGATTGTACGCGCCACTTTCAAAATACGATCATAGGCACGAGCAGACAACCCCATTTTTACCATCGCATTTTTTAATAAGTTTTTTGCTGAATCATCAATTTGACAATGTTTCTCAAAATCCGATCGGCTCATTTGTGAATTGCAATAAACACCCTCATTTTTATGGTATCTAATTTCTTGAATAGACCTTGCTTTTTCAACCCGTTTTCGAATAGATTCGCTTTCTTCTGATGGAACTGCATCTGATAATTCATCATATGAAACAGGAGTTACTTCAACGTGCAAATCAATGCGATCCATAAGTGGACCGGAAATTTTATTTAAATAACGTTGTACCACTCCGGGACCACAAACACATTCTTTTTCAGGATGATTGTAATAACCACAGGGACAAGGATTCATGGCCGCAACCAACATAAAGCCAGCGGGGTATTCAACAGAAAATCGCGCTCGAGCAATTGTAACCGTTCGATCCTCCAAAGGCTGTCTCATTACCTCTAAAACTGATCGTTTGTATTCCGGTAATTCGTCCAAAAACAAAACACCATTATGCGCCAAAGATATTTCGCCCGGTTGAGGATAACTTCCCCCGCCCACCAAGCCGTTTTCTGATATCGTATGGTGTGGCTTCCGAAATGGGCGTTGAGTCACTAATCCAAATTCATTTTTTACTTTACCGGCAACGCTATGAATTTTAGTTGTTTCAAGCGCCTCATCGAGATTCATAGGTGGTAAAATTGTTGATAAACGCTTAGCTAACATAGATTTTCCTGATCCAGGTGGACCTATCAAAATTATATTATGGCTACCTGCAGCCGCAATTTCAAAAGCTCTTTTAACTTGCATTTGTCCCTTAACATCCTTAAAATCAACGTTAAAAAATGTAGCAAATTGACGAAAGTTTTTGGTGGGATCAGGTTTTGTTGGCTTAATTGAAGTTGGGTCCTTAAAAAAATTAATTACCTCATCCAAAGATGAAACACCATAGACTTCAATGCCTTCCACTACTGAGGCCTCGAATGCATTTTCTTTGGGAATAAGTATTCCCTTAAATCCTTCCTTTTTTGCTTGAAGCGCTATGGGTAAAATACCTTTTGTTGGTTGAATTTTACCATCCAATGATAATTCACCTATCAATTGATAATTTGCCAATGAATCCATTGGAAGCTGCTCGCTTACTGCCAATATCCCGATGGCAATTGGTAAATCAAAAACAGACCCCTCTTTGCGAATATCCGCGGGAGCCATATTCACCGTGATTTCTCTCCCGGGAAATTTCAATCCATTATTTTGAAAAGCTGCTCGAATACGCTGTTGACTCTCCTTAACTGCACTATCAGGCAAACCAACCAAATAAAAATTAACACCTATCCCAAGGTTTACTTCAATTGTAATCGTTGTAGCGTCAATGCCAAACAACGAACTAGAAAACGTTTTTACCAGCATAGATTAAATTATAATCTAATTTACGATTAAAATAAAATCAATACAAGTTGGAAATAAATTATGTTTTTCGTATTTTAATTGAACGAATTAGCAATTTAACTGTACTTTCATACTGTGAAAATTTTTATTCTTATAGTTCTTATTATTTCTCCATTTGTAGTAGTGGCTCAAGATTGCAAATTCAGTTATTACAACAAGAAAGGTTGTCATTATTTGTTTTCAACCTTTTATCTGGACGATATGCAAACCAAACGGGATGGCGTTTGTGAAACAAAAGTAAATAATAAAATATACGAGAAACGGATTTTAAAAAATGGGCTTTTAGTTGAAGAAGAGCTGAATTATTTCAACCAAAATCAAACAATACAAAAGAGAATCCGAACAAAAATGAATCATTATCCAGTTCTTAGCAAGGAATTGGGGACAATGGAAGAATTCAGCGAAAAAGGAATTTTACTAAGATCTTGGCGATTTTATTTGGACAAGGAGAACAGACGGAGAAGTCAATTAACCGAATATCATTACAACGGTAAGTTGCGCTTCAAACAAGAATATGCATTTATTCGTTTATCAGAGATTGATTCCTACCATATCAAAAATCATCCACCTCATACGGTTGACGAATTTGGCTATACTTGTTTAACCGTGCCTTATGGTATTCATCAAGAATTTGACGACCAAGGAAATCTGATGCGCGAACAGCATTATAATACCTTGACTTTTTATGATCAAGATAGTC
>JBIKQS010000148.1:0-5929 GCA_044349575.1 Crocinitomicaceae bacterium | reverse complement strand
CAAGACATCAATTTGCGCGGAATGTTAGGGGCACATTACGTCAATTCTCCCTTATTTCAACCCTACCAAATTGTTACACACTTTTTTATGCACGGTGATTTCTTTCATATTTTCTTTAATATGTGGCTATTCATAATGCTGGGCGGATTTTTGGAGAAGCTATGGGGACCTAAACGATTTTTCATATTTTACATAGCCTCTGCAATGGGTGCATTTGCACTTTATAATGCTATTGGTGTGTATCAATTGATTGAACTTTCTAATCTATTGGGCGCAAATGTTAACATGGATGAATTCAACTTAATCATTGCTCAAAGCGAAGGATTGGATGAATTAAATACTAACTTAACTCAGTTTTTTCAAAATGTACCTAACTTAAATGTTGAGGCAGTTAAAGAATACATTTCACTTTCATACACACCAATGGTTGGTGCATCAGGTGCTATTTTTGGGGTAATGGCAGCATTTGCCATACTTTTTCCAAACACGGAATTTATGCTTTATTTTGCAATTCCAGTTAAAGCAAAATACTTGGTAGGCGCCTACTTTTTGATTGAAGTTTATCAAGCATTTCAAAATCAAGCAAACGATCCTGTAGCACATTTAGCTCATATAGGAGGCGCAATTGTTGGCGTCATTTTGGTTTTAATTTGGAGAAAACAAGACAGAGCAAATTTTTGGTAGTATGCAAGCTGAACAAAATTTATTCGATTCAATAAAAAATACGTATCGCTTTGGTGGTATGACCATTCGATTGATCTTTATCAATACTACCCTATTTTTATTAATTCAAATTCTCAGTGTCATTATTCGTTTGATGATGGCTGATAATAGCTTACTATCCGTTTTTTTAAATTCAGTTTTCACATTAAACACGGATCTACAAGCATTTATTTTCATGCCTTGGGGTCTTGTAACAAGTATATTTGCTCATTTTTCCTTGTGGCATTTTCTGCTGAACATGCTCTTCCTTTACTTTTCCGGGCGTATGTTTGAACAATTATTTGATGCCAAACGACTCTGGTACACGTATTTGTTTGGAGGAATTGCAGGAGGGATTTTGGAGATTATTGCCCATACAGTTTTCCCAGCTTTACAAAACTCTCAAATTGTGATTGTTGGAGCATCGGGTTCTATCATGGCAATATTCATGACCTTAGCCTTTTACAGACCTAACTTAAATGTAATGCTATTTGGTATTTTCCCTATTCGATTGATATTTCTTGCCTTGTTTTTTCTGCTTTCTGATCTTATTTCTCTTGGAACGAATGATGGAGTTGCCCATTTTGCGCATTTAGGTGGAGCAATATTCGGTGCCCTTTCCATACGCAACATTGCGAGTAAGAATAACATAATGGTTGTTCTTCAAAGATGGGGAGACGCAATTATAAAATCAATCAGTTCTCTTTTCAAAAGCTCTCCCAAAAAACCGAAAAGGTCAAATCCAAGAATGAAAACAGATGAGGAATACAACTTAGAAAAGAAATCAAAGCAAGAGAAAATTGACCAAATTTTAGATAAAATATCGAAATCTGGATATGAATCGTTAACCAGACAAGAAAAAGATTTTTTATTCAATCAAAGTAAAAATGATTAGTTTCTTAAGTTTTTTATGGAATTATAAATTTTGGCTGCGATTCTTCACAGTACTTTGTCTACTTGCATTAGGTATTTCATATTTAGCTCCTTTTATTCACCCAAAGACCCAATTTCTCTTGCCTTTTTTTGGATTGGCATATCCCATTATTCTTATCGTTACATTTCTATTTCTTATTTTATGGATCGTTCTAAAATCAAAATGGGCTTGGATTGTTTTAGGTTCGTTAATCATTGGTGGTAATTTGCATTTTAGAATGATTGCAATTGGAGCAAATGAAGAGCTTCCTACCGACAATTACCTGCATTTGATGTCCTATAACGTTCGCTTATTCGATGTGTATAATCCGAAATTATCAAACGCAATTAAAACCAGGAATAAAATTTTTAATTACATCAAATCTGAAAATCCGGATGTAATTTGTTTCCAGGAGTTTTATCAAAAAGACAGGCCAACCGATTTCAAAACGCGAGACACAATACTAAAATTTATGAAATTTCGCGACTATCATGAACGTAGCGCACATAAAAACTATTCGCGACAAAACTTTGGAATATATTTATTTTCGAAGTACCCGATTATTGCTAAAGGCGATGTGATTTTCGATACGCAAAGTGAAAAAGACTTTAATTACTGTATTTACGTTGATATAATTAAAGATAAAGATACCTTTAGAATATACAATGCCCACCTACAATCTATAAAGCTTCAAGGAGATTATTATTCAAAAAAAGACCCACTGGATAATATGGCATCCAAGTCAACTATTCGATTAATAGTGGAAAAACTTAGATTAGCGTATCCCAAAAGAGCGGAACAGGCAAAAATTGTATTGAAGCACATTGAGAATTCACCCTACCCTACTATCGTTTGTGGTGACTTCAATGACACGCCTATGTCTTATACCTATCAACAATTTAACGCAGGTTTGACCGATGCCTTTAGAAATTGTGGAAGTGGAATTGGTTCAACATATGTAGGTAGAATTCCAGCAGGAAGAATCGACTATATATTCCATACGGATGATTTAAATTCAAGTCAATTCCGCATTCAAGAAAAAGCATTGAGTGATCACAGAGCAGTATCTTGTAAGATATTTAAGAAGAAATAGTTCTCTCCATTAAACCATCAGAACGTAGTCTTTACCAACCCTTATTTTACTTAACAGTTGGTATAATTTGAATTTTCAATTCCGTTCTACGATTTAATTGATGTTCCTCTGCTGTACAATTTACGCCATTCGAACATTTATTCACAAGCTTAGTCTCTCCGTATCCTTTAGCTATTATCTTATCAGCTGGTATACCTGTGGAGCGAATATATTTCACACAGCTTTGAGATCTACGCTCAGAAAGCCATTCGTTGTAATAATCAGAACCACGTGAATCTGTATGTGAACCCAATTCAACAGGTAATTCTGGATGCTCCTTCATGTATTTAACTAATTTATCAAGCTCTATCTTACCCTCAGGTCGAATATTCCAAAGGTCAAAATCGTAATAAATATTTTCCAATTTGATAAATTCAGACCCTTGTTTTTGGATGAAGTTCATAACAACCGTTGGATCCGAGGAACACACTTCGTTCTTTGGCATTAAAAACTTACAATCTGAGTAGTTTATCATATACCCTACGATTGAATCAACCTCAGCAATTTCTGTTTGAGAAAGTACTATTGGAGAATCTGTAGTTAAGAATTTTTTACCACTAATACCTTTGGAATAATAGGTTAACTGAGCGCCAACAATACTTTTCCCATCTTGATCAACCACTTTCAATTTCAATGATTTAGCTTTATATCTGGCGGATAAGCTGATTGGGAATTTACCTTCCTTATCGAAGCTTTTTTCACTTTTCACAGCTTCTACTTGCTCGTCACCTGCAAATAAAAACACGTAATTGGAATTTAGAGAAGGTTTAATGGTGATTTTCCCTTTTGCATCCGTATTCATCGTTTCTTCAGATCCTGATTTTGTGTTCTTTACAAGGATTTGTTTTTTATCCAATGGTTTGTTATCACAAGTCAACAATGTAATTTCCGCCTCAATTTTATACACCGGTTTTGAAATCGTATAAATTTCATCCTTGAATGCATTTCTGTTTGAAGAAAGATAACCTCTTCCTGTATTTTCATCTACAAAAATTCCAAAATCATCCGCATTTGTGTTAATTGGGTTACCAATATGTTTAGGAGATGCATTTTGATTTTCTTGATAAAAGACATCCAATCCACCATTTCCAGGCCAACCGTTAGATGAAAAGTATAAGGTTCCATTATTGGAAACGAAAGGGAAAACCTCATCTCTCCATGTATTTACTTTACTACCAAGATTTACTGGTTCAGACCAAGATCCATTTGTGTAAGTGCTTTTATAAATATCAACACCACCAAAACCACCTGGTTTATCGGATGCAAAATACAAATTACCCTTCTCATCAAGTACACCGTGCCCAACAGAATACGTCTTATTGTTAAATGGGAAAACTTCCTCGCTCCAAACACCATTTTTCTCACGGTATATTTTTATTTCTAATCGCGAAAATTTAATTCCACCAACTTGATCAACTTCCTGTTGATTTACCGTTAATATTGCGGTTTTGTTATCTGTTGAAAATGAAATTGGCCCATCATGTGGATTGGTGCGTTTAACCTCACTCCACAAATTATCTTTTAAAATATTTACCGTATCCCCTACTGAGATTAAATCAGTAAAAAACTGTCCAGTCCATGAATAATTTCTATTCACAAAGCCCGTGTTTCTTCTATTGGACACCATAACAACCGCTCCTTTATAGGGTACGGCACAAAATTCCTCTCCTTTTTTGGTCTGTCTGTAATTCGCAATTACGTACTCTGAATTTTCTGTTAACTGCTTCACTATAACTGGCGCATTTTTCTTCCATTCCTGCAATCTATTCGCATTTGGCATTTTAGTTAGAGCTGAATCAATTGCTCCCATTAAACGATTATGCTGGTTATTAAGTAGTAATAAATCAAAATAATTTTCCCAATCCTTAGAACATGTATCTGCATTAGCAGTTAATTTTTCTGCCCACATCAAGGCTTTATCATATTGCTCCGTATTCATGGCTGCTTCTACCGCTTTGCGAACATATCCCCAATTATTTTCATTTTTTTTCAAGGATTTAGTTGCCATTTCAGCCCATACAGGATAAGCTTCAGAAAAATTGAGGGTGGACGATAATTTTGTAGCATACTCCTCCTTCATTGTCTGACCATAAGACCAACCAACAAAATTTACTGATATTAAGACATATATTAATTGCTTCATAAACAAAAACTTAACTGAAAATTAGAAATAACGAGGACTAATGAAGGCATTGTTCTTAGAACGAATATCTATGGATATTACAATCTCATGACTACCCCAATTTTTGTAGCTCAATTTATTAAATGGAAAATCGAATGCATAACCCACCATCAATTTATCATTGATCTGGTACGATGTGTTCACCCCTAGTGCCTCATTCATACGATACAAACCACCTACCCAAAATCGCTTGAAGAAATAGGCAGAAAGATTAAAGTCAATTGTAGTTGGTGCATTTGCAGTATATTTAACAAGCACTGAAGGTTTTAAATCAAATACAGTGCTGATTGGAAAAGCATAACCTGCAGCTGCGAAGTAGTGCCTTTGAAGAAATGAGTTACTTGTATTTCCATCAATCGAAGACTTAATGAGATGAGGAACAGATAATCCGAGATAGGCTCTTTTGCTGTATAAATATGCTCCCAGTCCAAAATTCGGTTTTAACGATGAATTTGCTGTTAAAAAAGTGGGGTCAGTTTGGTCGGTAACAATTAAACTTTGAAAATTATATTGATTCGAATTCAACCCGGCAGAGGCACCAAGTGCTAAACGCAAGTCTTTAGAATTCAATTGCATGTGGTAGGCAAAATTCGCCATCGCCGTAAAATTCGTTCGTGAACCAATGCGATCGTAGCTCAAATTTCCGCCAATTCCAATATGCTTTCTAGCAACAGGTGCATGAACAGATAAAAATTGAGTTGTTGGCGCACCATCCCATCCAACCCACTGCGAACGGTGTACGCCTGTAAAGTTCAATGATCCCCTACTTCCCGCGTAGGCAGGATTATAGTTCAATGGATTGAAGAAATACAAAGATGACTGTGCATCTTGTTGTGCATTCGCATTAAGCGATACTATACCGATAAGGATAAGAATTATTTTTTTCATCTTTTTTACGTCTTATGGTTGAATTTCTAAATACCCTTTAATAGGGTCTTGTGATTTTTTCATTGTATCTATCAAATAGAAATAGGTAGAGGCAGGAAGCGGTCCATTTACA
>JBIKQS010000147.1:0-5930 GCA_044349575.1 Crocinitomicaceae bacterium | reverse complement strand
AAATTCGCCATTTGGCCCAATTGCAGCACCTGTAAAGGAATAATTTGGCACCGCCCATGGAATTGAAACACTTATTAAATTGCCAATTGTATCTTTACAGCCATTTCCATCGGTAGTTATTAAGTAAAGGTTGTGAATGGCTGTGGTTTGACCAAAGGGGATGCCACTTTCAATAATATCAGTTGTGACATTTGAGTCAGTTGATATAGGCGAAGTGAAATTATCTAAAAACCATTCAAATGATAGATTGCCTTCTCCGTTGGAAGTATTGGTTGTTGTAATTGTATCACCATTACAAATAACGTTATCAACTGAGAAAAATGAATTAGGTTGAGTAATTGTAACAGGAATTGTTGCTGGTGCAGATCTACAACCAAACTCATCAATTACTACCATTTCAGTGTAAAAAACACCTTGTCCAACAAAAGTATGTGATGTTGAATTCCCGGCCGCTATAGTTTCGGAAGAATTATCATCTGAATAGGTATATTCTAGAGAATCAATTGGAATGTTGTATGGTGGCAATGGAAAACCACTTCCATTCATTACAACAGGGAAAGGAGAACAACCAATGGCGGGGTTTGGATCGGTTGATAAAATAGCGAAAGGAGCAGCTAGAACATGAATGGGAAGAGTTGCTGTATCAAAACAGCCAACATCGTTTGTGGCAGTTAGTGTAATTGTAAAGCCAGATTGACTTGGAGAAGACTGCGTATAAGCATAAAAAGCAGTATCACCCATGTTTACCAAGCCTGGAGGTGTGTCACCCATATTAAATTCCCATGTTACCAATGGATGAGTACTCCATGAGGTACTTTGATCAAACATATCTAATGTATCGCCTCTACAAATCGTATCGTTTGAATACGTGAAACCGGCATTCACAGTGGAAATATCAACTGTTGCAGTAATGCTATCGCTACAACCTGTTGTGTAATTATATATTGCCTGTTGGATTGTATATGAACCGTAATTATTATACTGATGCATAACACTGCCGGCGTCTGCATCATCAAGCTGAGGGTCATCTAAAACAGTGTTTGGATTTGGATTTGGATATTCCCATTGCCATATCATGTAGATATCGTCCGAAGTTTCACCATGAGTTGCTTCATCGGTAAATAGTACTGAATGACTTGGCCCTTGATTACAATACAAGGTATTTGCAGGTGTGAACTTTGCTATAGGTGCGTTTATGTAAACAAAATCTTCTATTTCTACAGTGTCTTTACAGCCCCTAAAATCTACCACAAGTTGAACGTCAAAATATCCCGTATCCGAAGTAAACTGATACTGTGGATTTTCTTCCGTTGAAGTACCGTCTGTGAAATCCCAAAAATACGTTATTTCAGAAGGATTTGGATTTGCTGGGTTTGTTACTACGTTCGATGTAAATTCAAAATCTGTTTTTATACAATTAATGGTTGTATCTACGCTAAAACTCAAATCCAAAATATCACCAACGGTAATGTAGTCATCTAAAGTGAGAGTTCCGGTGCATCCAGATTGAGTCGTAATCGTTAGTGTAACGTCATAAATACCAATGCCGTATGTCACTGCAGGAGGATTTTGACCGCTAAAGGTGTTAGGATTTCCTCCACCAAAATTCCAGTTCCATGCAACGATTGGATTGTTTGGGTTTGGTGCTTGGCTTTCATCAGTAAATTGAACAGTTAGTGGGGTACAACCACCTGTTGGTGTAGCTGAAAATTCAGGTAAAACATTCGAAATGATTATATAGTCATCCAACGTAATCGTGCCCACACAACCCGCTGCGGTTGTCATTGTTAGGCTTACATCGTACGTTCCGTTATTGTTGTAAATATGCGTAGGAGAAACTTGAGTTGAAGTATTATTTGCTCCTGATGCAAAATCTCCAAAGGTCCAGGCATAGGAAGTTCCTCCTACAGACGTATTATTGAATGTAACATTAGAAGGCGCACAGTTGGTTAGAGGTGTTGCTGTAAAAGTAGGAGTAGGTGTGGGTTGAACAGTAATTGTTTGAGAGGCGCTACCGGAGCAACCTGAATTTGTATTCTGTGCGGCAAGCTGAATTGTGTAGGTTCCTGGGGTAGAAAATGTGAGTGAAGGGTTTTGAGAGGTGTTGGTTGTACCGTTAACATAAACTCCTGTACTTGGGGTAATATTCCAACTCCAGCCATTAGCACCCGCTGTTGAATTATCAAGAATACCAACTTCTTGGTCAACACATGCTACACTTGGTAAAGTCATTCCAGCTTGAAAATTTGAAACAACCAGCGGATCTGTAATGGTTGCTGTACACTGAGAGGTGGTATTTGTAATAGTTAATGTAACGTTGTATGTTCCTGCAGACGTGTACGTTTGGGAAGGTGGGTTGGCAGATGTCGAGGTTTGGTTATTTCCAAAATTCCAGTTATAAGAGTAATTTGCTCCTGTACTACCTGTATTTGAAAAGGATACTGTTAAAGGGACAGTACAGCCTAATCCATTTACATTGAATGAAGCCGTTGGAGCCGGTTTTACAATAATATAGGCTGTTTTTAATTCAAAGTCCGCTTGACCATTTGCATTTGTAACGGTTAACGTAATACTATACGTTCCCGGAGTATTGTAAATATGCGTTGTATTTGGAATAGAATCACTAAAGCCATCACCAAAATCCCAGGCATATTGAGTAATTGCTGCCCCTCCGTTATTAGAAGAAGTATTTGTGAATGTTACGGGTAAACCTTGACAAACACTCACTGGTGTTGCTGTGAAATTCGCAATAGGTAACTGACTGAAAGCTAGATTAGAAGTTAGGATCAAAAATGTGCCGAATAATGCAATTAAAAGAAATTTCATACTTTATTTTTAACTAAAAAGATGTAAATATACAAAAAAGAAGACGTCACATTGTCGATTTACGTTGCGTGAATTGAATTATTTAATAATTGATTAATTTTGAAAAAAAAGATATGCCATGTTAGAACGAATTAGTTTGATTTTTTGCCTTTTCATTACCTTAAATATTCATTCTCAATTACAAAAGCCAAAAATAATTGTAGGAATTGTCGTGGATCAAATGTGTTATGATTATCTCTATCGATTTCAAGGTAAATTTACACAAAGTGGTTTTCGAAAAATTATGTTAAATGGAACAAATTGCCGCAATACAAATTACAATTACGTACCTACATACACGGGGCCAGGTCATGCCTCCATATATTCTGGAACAACTCCAGACAATCACGGAATTGTAGGTAATGAGTGGTATGAACGAGATGCTAAAACGAGTGTAAATTGCGTAACTGACAATCAATATAAATCAATAGGAACAAATTCATCAGAAGGAAATAGATCTCCAAAAACACTTAAAACATATACAATTACTGATCAATTAAAATTGACGTATCCCGCTGCAAAGGTGATTTCAATGAGCATCAAAGATCGAAGTGCAATATTGCCAGGAGGACATTTGAGTGATGGTTCTTATTGGTTTGATTACAGTACTGGAAAAATGATTACAAGTTCCTTTTACAAAAAAGAATTACCGATCTGGGTGAATGAATTTAATTCGAAAGAAATTTCAACGGAGTCCTTGAAAAAAACTTGGAATACCCTTTATCCGATTGAGACCTACAGTGAAAGTGGACCGGATAATTCCCCATATGAAGTACTTCTGTCGTCAAAAAAGGAGCCTATATTCCCCTACAATTTTGCAGAACTTAATCAAAATTCAAAAGATTTTTCTCTTTTCACAATTTCACCTTTTGCAAATTCCTATTTGACAAATTTTGCCATGGATGCAATCTCAAATGAAAACTTGGGTAAAGATGCTCAAACGGATTTTCTTTGTATCAGTTATTCTACGCCCGATATTGCTGGTCATGCTTTTGGTCCATATTCTGTTGAAATAGAGGATATTTATTTGCGATTGGATTTAGATATATCAGCGCTTCTCAAATTTCTGGAGAATAAATTTGGGAAAAATGGTTTTACGCTGTTTTTAACGGCAGATCATGCAGTTGTTCCAGTTCCACAGTATTTAATGGATAAAAAATTACCAGGAGGATATATCTTCATGGATGATAAAATGAGTCAGCTTAGAAAGAGCGTTAAAGAGAAATTTGAAGTTGATATACTAGAGGCGGAAGAAAATCAAAACATTTACCTTAACCGTAAACTTATTGATTCTTTGCATCTTTCAAAAAAAGCGATAGAAACGTTTATTGTCAACGAAATTAAAACGTGGAATGGGGTTAAAGAAGTATATATTACTGATGATTTAAAAGATAAATCTGAGAAAGATTGGGCAGGAATGGTTTCAAGAGGATATCGTTATGACAGAAGCGGTGAGATTATTTTTATTTTGGAACCTGGATTTTTGCCAAAAAACACGGATAAGCCATCCGCTCACAAGGGAACAAGTCATGGTTCGGCATTTAATTATGATACGCATGTACCTTTGATTTGGTATGGGGCAGGAATTAAAAAACAAGAAATTTTTAGACCAATCGAGATCATAGACATCGCTCCAACATTAGTTCATATGTTGAATTTGCAAAGAACCGGAGCTATGACAGGAAATCCAATTATTGAAATTTTAAATCAAAAATGAGTTACTAAAATTTTCATGTTAGAAACTCTTTAAAATCAATCTATTCAGTATGATTCATACAAGTAAATTCGTTTTATGAATTTACTTAAAAAATACGAATCAATTTTAATAGCGATTAAACTGGCGTTGGCTATACCTGTTTGCCTGTATTATTCAGGTCTTAAAGATGAATTGGGATTGATCGATGTTCCTAGCTACGTATGGATTTTAGCTTTAATCTATACCATTCTGCAGTTCGTGAATAAACAATTTAATACTGGAATTCCGATTTATGTTTCTGTGTTCTATTATATAGGGTTACTCTCAATTGGCTTACCCGTTTTTCTAGCAAATCGTTTTGAAAAGGTTGATTGGATTCTTGTGGCTAAGATTGGTTGTTGGTTTTTAATCTTGTCTGTTATGTGGCAAATGCGTCAATTCATTCAGCAAAAAAATAAAACATCATGAGAGTTCATTTTATAGCTATTGGAGGAAGTGCTATGCACAATTTAGCAATCGCCTTAAATAGAAAAGGATATGTAGTTACAGGTTCTGATGATGAGATTTTTGAACCTTCTCGAACAAGATTGGAACGAGATGGAATTTTACCCAATAAAATGGGTTGGGATCCTACTAATATAACTTCAAATCTTGATGCTGTTATTTTAGGCATGCATGCTAGGGAAGATAATCCAGAATTGTTGCGAGCGAAAGAACTCAAAATCCCTATTTTCTCCTATCCTGAATATTTGTACGAGCAATCAAAAAATAAAATTAGGGTTGTGATTGGCGGCAGCCATGGGAAAACTACTATAACATCCATGATTTTGCATGCATGTCGTGAGTTAGGAAAGAATGTGGATTATATGGTTGGCGCTCAATTAGAAGGCTACGATTGTATGGTTAAGCTTTCTGAGGAAACGGATGTGATTATTTTAGAAGGGGATGAGTATTTAAGTTCACCAATAGATCGCCGACCAAAATTTCATCTATATAAACCCCACATTGCTTTGTTGAGCGGTATCGCATGGGATCATATCAATGTTTTTCCAACCTTTGAAAACTACGTTTCTCAATTTGATACATTTTGTCAATTAATTGAAGGAAATGGTGCTTTGGTTTTTAATTCAACAGATAACGAGATACAAAAAATCGCAAGTAAGCAACAAGAACGAATTGAGTTACTTCCTTATTTTACGCCGCAATATCAGCCAACAGATTCAGGAACAATTTTAACGTGGGAAACAAAAAAATATGAATTAAAGATATTTGGAGAGCATAACCTTCAAAATTTAATGGGTGCCATGCTTGTTTGTCAAAAAATGGGAATATCGAACCAAGATTTTCTTCCAGCAATGGCAAATTTCAC
>JBIKQS010000015.1:0-18497 GCA_044349575.1 Crocinitomicaceae bacterium | reverse complement strand
AACAGAAGGCCCAGCGGGATTAAATACGTAAGTTTGTGTTGCAATATAATTTGAAACCGTTGCTGTACCTGCTGCTGAACATGTTGCCGCTGAAGTAGATATAGTTGGAACTGAAGGAGTAGATAACTGTGCTGCTACATTAAATACACTACTTGCCGCAGAGGAACAACTTCCATTTCCAGCAATCACTGTGTAATTTGTGCCAGGCAATAAGCCCCCAATTACACCACCTGCACTTGCAGTTGGACCAACTGGTGAGAATGTGTAGGTTTGTGAAGCAAGATAATTTGAAATGGTTGCAGTTCCAGCTGAGTTACAAGTTGCTGCTGTTGCACTAATCGCTGGTATACTTGGTATTGAAAGTTGTGATGCAATATTAAATGAGGCACTTTGTGCGGAAGTACAATTTGCATTTCCAGCAGTAACCGTATAATTTGTTCCAGGTAATAAGTTCCCAATTACACCTCCCGCGCTAGCAGTTGGACCAACCGGTGAGAATGTATAGGTTAAGGATGCGTTATAATTTGTAATTGTCGCTGTTCCATTTCCTGTGCATGATGCGGCGGCAACAGAAATCACAGGTGTTGAAGGAGTAGATAATTGTGTTGCAACTGTGAAAGATAAACTTCCAATTGAAGTACAAGAACCATTATTAGTTGTAACTGTGTAACTTGTTCCAGTTATTAGTGAACTAATTACCCCACCAGCTGCTACTGAAGGTCCAGTAGGGGTGAATGTATATGTTTGAGATCCAACGTAGTTTGTAATAGTTGCTGTGCCTGCGGAAGAACATGAGGCTGCCGTGGTATTAATCACTGGCGTTTGGGGAGTTATTAATTGTTGTGCAATACTAAATGAAGCACTTGCAGAAGATGTACATAACCCATTTCCAGATGTTACCGTGTAGTTTGTTCCAGCTGTGAGCCCTGAAATCAACCCCCCAGCTCCAACAGTAGGGCCAACAGGTGAGAATGAATAGGATTGAGAGCCAATATAGTTTGTAATAGTTGCTGTTCCATTTGCAGAACATGTTGGAGCTGATACAGTAATTGTTGGAACAGAAGGAACGGGATTAACTGTTATTGTTTCTGTCGAATAAATTGGACCAAAACAGCTTCCATTGCTAATGAAAATATATGGGGTAAAGGTTTGAGGTGTGTTACTCGTATTGCAATAGGAATTTGAGCTTGTTTGTGAAGAGCTCGGAACAGATAGCCCAGTCTCTCCAGATGTCCCAAAATAAAGAATAGAAGAAGTTGTTCCTAAAGTTGATGTATTAACACTAACGTTGTAGCATGAACACCCTGTTAAATTTGCATTTACGACATCAATTGTCGCAGATGGTCCTCCTACTGTAATTGTTCCAACATTTGTCGTGTTTTGACATCCTGTGAGTGAACTAACCGTCAAGGTAACATTGTAAGTGCCAGCAGCGGTATAGGTAACTGATGGCTGCCAAACATTGGACGTTTGGCCATTTCCAAAATTCCAAACTGCAGAAGTATTATCAATATTATTCGCGGATAAATTAGAAAATGAAACCACATTAGGATTTCCATTTGTACCTGCAAAACAACTAAAACTTGTCGCAGAAGGAGTAGCAAAAGCCACAACATCAAATACAGAAATGGGTATGATTGTATCATCAACGCAACCCAAATAATCCGTAACCGATAAACTTATAGTTTGATTCCCTTGGCTATTGAAAGTAAAAGTACCGAAAGTTGAACCTGTTGCAGATGAAGGAGTAGAATTAGTCGCAGACCAATTATACGCGTTCAATCCAAGGCCAGTTGAGTTATTTGTAACCACAACTGATTGATTATTACATATATAATTCCTGTTTACTGTAAAGCTGGCTGTTGGTTTTTGAACCAAAACTTGTTTTGTAATAACTGTAGAGCAAGCAGGAACTAGACCCGAATTGTCTATAATCGTTAATGTAATAGTGTAGGTTCCTGGATTAGCGTATGTGTGAGTGGGTGAGGCAATATTCCCCGTTGTATTTGCCGTTCCATCTCCCCAATTCCATGTTCTTGATGCAATAGAAGACATCGGGGCAGTTGAATTATCAATAGGAGCAACAGGTTGTCCGACACATAGGGTGTCATCAATGGTTAAATTTGGAACAATACCGTGAACGGTAATATAATTTGGTTTTATAATTGTATCTCTACATCCGTTATTGTCTTGATTAATCATGCCAATGCCATATTGACCAGGAGTGTATGAGAGTCCAGTAATATTTGCTGTTGAACTAAATACATTTATCTCGATGGGTCCCCTAAGTTCATTTGGAATCACTCCGGGCATAGAAACTACCCCATTGTTGGTGTTAAAATCCCATTGAGTTCTAATATTATCTGCGCTTTGTACAACGTATTGTGGCGAAGGAGTTTCGTTGTAGAAGTATAGCGATGATCCTAGACATACATTGGTGGTCACAACCCTAGAAGTAGTATTGTTATTGTATGCTTGAAAGTTTGCACCAATATTACTATTCACATTAACAGTAGCTGTAATTGAGCTTGGGGGACAACCTGTTGAGGGGTCCGATGCAGTTAAAGTCACAGTATATGTTCCTTGTGCTGCCCAAGTTACGGTGTGTGGACCAAAGGTGTTTGCAGTAGCTGGTGAGCCACTTGGGAATGACCAAGCATAGGTTGTTAAACCGGTTGTTCCAGTAGTCGTATTTGTAAAGGTTCTTGTAAATTGATTTGAGCAATTTATTGTTGATGTTGTAAAAGCAGCTTTCGGCCCTTTAACTGTTATAATTTGAGAAGAAACAGAACCAGAACACCCCAATTGATTTCCAACAACCGTGTATGGTGTCATAGAAACCGTGTAGGTTCCGGGTGTAGTGTATGTGTAAGCTAATGGAACATTTTCAGCTCGCCAAATAATTGCCCCATTTCCAAGGTCCCAACGTATTGAATCGGCGCCAGCACCCGTATAAGTAAATGTAAGAGAGTTTCCGACACAAATAGAAGTTGAAGGAGAGACTGTAAAAACAGAGGTTGGAGCCGAACCATTCCCGATAGTAATAGCATTAGAATAAGTAGTGGCTGTTATACAACCATTGCTAGCCGTTGTTGTTAATGTAATTCCATAGCTCTGATTACCGGCGGTATAAGATACTGCAATTGGCCCAACACCCGTTCCATTATTGGGCGCTCCGCCCGTAAAAGTCCAAGATGTATTTGTTATAGTACCACCACTTGGGGGTGTGGATGTGGACGTAAAATTTGTATTTACAGGTGCGCTACATGCGTTAACGACAGATGCCGAATAATTATTTGTCGGACCGGTTACTACAGTTACAACAGAAGAAACAGGTGTGCTTGCACAACCCAAAGTATAGGTAACGGAGTAAGTAATAGTTGAATTAGGTTTAGCATAGACTACTGAAGCAGAAGTTCCAGCAACATATGGGGTGGTACATGCGGCATTAGTGAACAGAGAAGTTACTGGTGACCAAGCATACGTTCCTCCACCTGCAGAAGGGGTTGCGGTAATTGTTGCTACGGCACCTAAACAAATAGTCCCATCATTATTTGCAGTACCGGATGTTTCTGAAACGGATAATGAAACCGTTGGGGGAGTTGTTACAGTAACTGTGGCTGAAGAAGGAGCGCCGGCACAGCCATTGTTTGAATATGTGACTGTATAAGTGCCTGATGATGAAATTGTTGCAGTTGCCCCGCTTCCTAAACTACTAGACCACGCGAAGGTACCTCCGGTTGGAGAGCCGGTTGCAGTTAGCGTGCCTGTCTGTCCGCTACAGATCGTTAATGTAGAAGGGGTTATTGAAACAGTTGGTAAAGCCTTAACTGTAACCACCACATTTTGCTGAGTAGAACAGCCATTGGGTGCTGGTGCCGTTGTTGTCACTACATAAGTAACCAAAGCATTCGTTGTTCCCGGAGGAGTAAGTGTCAATGTTTCAGAAAATGAAGGCGGATAGGTACCATTGGCGGCACCTTGTTGAATGGCAGCATTTGTGGTGCGCGACCACGTAAATGTACAACCAGGAGTTGCACTCGTAGGTATGTAGTTAAATGTTGACCCACTACAAATAGAATTTGGGTTTATGGGGCTACTTAAAGAGGGAGATGGTTTAACGGTGATAGATGGAAGTGTTAAGGTATCAAAACAACCCGAGGAATTTAAAATATTTACTTTTGGTTTGTAGGTCGCGTTTGTCGAAGAAGTATTTAAATAGGTATGATTGAATGTTTGATTGGTACCAAAATTTGAGATATTAGTTAGATTTCCATCTCCAAAATCAACGCTAACCGAAGAATAAGTTGCACCACTTCCAGGCGAAGAGGCAGAACCATTAAAATTAACCAAAAACGGAGAACAACCTGTAAGTGCCGTTGATACTCCATTGGCAGTGAAACCAATAGTTGGCTTTGAAAAAACCTGCAAAAAATCTGGGGTTAAAACAGTTGAGGTCGTTCCATTTGTTACTGTTAATCGAACGTCATAAAGCCCTGGAGATGATAATACCACAAAGATTGTATCGTTTCCTGAATAGGTAGTTGTTACATTACTTGGGTTCGTAATTTGCCAAGAATAACTTGATGAAGGATATGTGCTATTTATAGCAATAAGTGTAAATAATGTTCCAGAACATTGACTTGAATCTGCTGCTTTAAAGTTGGCGTTTTGGGCAAAAACAGCACTGCCTTTTAAAACAATCACCACTAAAAAAATCAGAAACCTCAACTTCATACAGCAAAGAAATTATTCATTTAGAATTATGAATTACAAAGTACGTAAAATTTCGAGAAATAGTTCGGGTTTTTTAACGTTTGTTCCCAAAATTTAATCTACCGTAATGTTGATTTAACGAACATTAATTTAGACAGTTGCCTAAAAAAAGCAATTTATGAAGAATGTGGCTCAATATGAATGAGTATGTCGTAAATATCTGGTATATTTATCATTACATAATCTTTAAATTCATGTGCAATTTTATGCCCTTCACTCACCGTGTTATTTCCGTCTACTTCTAAGTGTATATCAACAAAATAGAATGTTCCAGTTTTACGAACGAGACATTTTTCTATGCGATGAACGCCTTCTACTTTGTTTTCAAATGCAATGATTTTTTCTATCAGTTCATGATGAGTATGTTCGTCCAATATTTCTCCTAACGCAGGGCGAAAAATACGAAACGCATTGTATACAATAAAAATAGCTGATACAATCGCTGCCCAATCATCAGCTTTAGAATATTCAGAACCAAGGATCAAGCCAATCCCAATTCCAAATACTGCAATGAGAGAAGATATAGCATCTGCTCTATGATGCCAAGCATCCGCCTGAAGAGAGAGTGAATTTATCTTTTTCCCTTTATTCATAACATATCTATATGAAAATTCCTTCCAAATTATTATTCCAATAAGAATGTAAATGGTAAATGAAGCGGGTTGATTTTGTTCAAGATACAAATTTTGAATTCCATTATATGCAATTAATGTTGCAGAAATTAATAGGAACCCAACCACTCCAAAAGTTGTTAATGCTTCAGCCTTTCCATGTCCATACGGATGATCTTCATCAGCAGGCTTGTGTGAATAATACATTCCAAAAAGGACAAGAAAGGATGCCAAAACGTCAGAACTTGATTCGATGGCATCTGCAATTAAAGCATCTGAATTACCTAAAAACCCAGATATTCCTTTTATTAGCGCTAGAATAAAACTGGAAACAATACTTAAAATAATGGTTTTGAATGCAGTTTTTTTAGTTGTCATTAGAAAAACAGGTGAATTGAAATAATTCCGTGAAAATAAATTATTAGAATTACATTTACATTAAATTGTAGTACAAATTTTTCAACTTTATGATAAAATCTACCAATTATAAAATATTCAATAATCGCGCTTGTTTTACACTCGTTTTTTTCATGTTGTTTTCTTATCTTCATTCTCAAAATTCACAAGAGGATTCTTTGAATGTTGATGCCTCTTTTCCTGGGGGTGAAACTGCATTAACTAAATTTATAAAAGATAATTTAATAATTCCCGAAACTTGCTTGAACGATCGAAAAACGGGTATTGTTTATGTTCGATTTACTATTGACACAACAGGAACTATTTCTGATATCTGCATTGATAGCAATCAAACAAAATGTAAAAATTATGAATTAGAAGCAAGGCGAATCGTACAATTGATGCCTAAATGGAATCCAGGTAAGATTGAAGGTAAACCGCGAAAAATTTCATATTTATTGCCAATTGATTTTATGTTTTCTGAAGCGGATATTCCAGAGCAAAAGTCTGAGCAAAATTCAAAATTAAATGAGCCAAATTGGGCGGGTGTAGAGTTTGGAACAACCCAACTAATGAATTCCTCTTTTAATTCCATTTTTAATGAAAATCCTTATTGGGCAAATAATGTTGACAAGTCTTGGTTTTTCAATTATAATTATTTCGAGTATAAAGTGCCAATTTTTAAACAGTATTTGGGCATAACAACAGGTTTAGGGTATTCTTGGAGAGGGATTAGTTTTGCAGACAATTATCAGCTAACCTCAAATGCAGATACGGTTTATGCAAATGCTACCACACTTGAATTAAGAAGAAATAAATTAACCGGTCATTATCTAACTTTACCTGTACTCGTGGAGTTTTGTACGAAAAAAGATACTGACAAGAATTTCTATATTTCTTCAGGTTTTATTGGTTCTTGGAGATTCTCTAGTTATTCTTTCCAGAAAGGCAAGGATGGAAATGGAAATAACTTTGCTCATTTTATTTATTCAAATTATAATTTAAACAGGTTTAATCTTGATTTTGTAGTTCGTGTGGGTTACAGTTATTTTGGCTTATTCACAAGTTATCAATTAAACACATTATTTAAAAAAAATCAAACGGTAGCTGTTCACCCCTTTAGAATTGGGTTGACAATAAACATTGATTATTTTCAAGAATAACGATGTAAGGGACAAAAAGTAGGCTGTATGTTTTCTTGTATTTTGAAATTGCATTTTTTATTAGCTGAATTTAGACTAATGTAATATAAAGGGTTATTTTTAATAAAAAACACAACCAAACATTAGAATAACAATAATTTAACTATACTATTCGCAAATTTAAGGAGCCGTTTTTGACCTAGTATTTCAACTGATTCGTGGCAATTTTAGCAGAAAGTAAGCAAAGAGGAATTCCACCACCAGGGTGCACGCTTCCACCAACAAAGTATAATCCATTTACTTTTGAAAAATTAGGATGTCTGAAAAAAGCAGCCATGCGATCATTTGATGACGCTCCGTAGAGTGCGCCTCCGAAACTTGATGTACGTTGTTCAATGCGAATAGGATCTAAATAATCTTCTTCCTCAATTAATTCTTCAATATTCTCACCTAGATGTTTACTTAATTTGGCAATCACATTTTGTCTAATATTTTTTCTAAGTCTTGACCAGTCTTGACCAGAATTAAATGGTACATTGACCATGACAAACCAATTTTCACTATTTCTTGGCGCATCTTCTTTCACTATCTTAGAGGAAATGTGGATGTAAATAGTAGGATCATCGCAAACGGTTGCATTTGAAAAAATAGCATCAAATTCTTGAGCATAATCCTTCGCAAAAAAGATATTGTGTAAATCAAGTTGTGGGAACTGTTTTTTAACTCCCCAGTAGAATATCATAGCTGAACTGGAGGGTTCTTGAGCTAGGGTTTTCTTAGGTTGTTTTTGGGTTTTAAGTAAATTTTTGTAAGCTGGTTTAATGTCTGAATTACAAAATACAACATCTGCCTCAATACATTTACCATTTGACTTTATCCCACTAATTTTTTTGTTTTCAATTATAATTTCATCAACTTTTGAGTTTGTGTTGAATTGTACACCTTCCTCCTTTGCTAGTTTCACAAGACTGGTTGTAATTGAATGCATTCCTTTTGTTGGAAAATAAGAACCTATTCCATGTTCGAGATGTGGAATGATATTCAAAATACCAGGCGCCTTGTATGGATTAGACCCATTGTAAGTTGCATATCTGTTGAAGATTTGCACTAATTTGGGGTGATTTAATGCGTCTTCGTTTGCTTGATTCATGGTTTTGAAGATGGACAACGACGGCAATGCAAAAACAGAAGATATGATTTCTTTGTTAATGTAAGTTTTCGCTGCATGTAAGGAGTTTTCTAAGAATACTTTATGGGTTTTTTCATAGATAAATTGGCTTTTTTCAAAATGCTTTTTTAGCGGGCCTCCATCAATGTTAAGTGTGTTTTCAACTGTTTTTATCGTCTTTTCAAGATTTACGTAAAATGGTAAAAATGTACCGTCTTCAAAAAAATAATGGCAGGCTGTATCGCAGGCGTGATAGTTAAAATAGTCGTTTGGATTCTTACCAAAAAGGATAAAAAGCTCATCAACAAAGTGGGGCATTGTGAACAGGGATGGACCTGCGTCAAATCGATAATCACCGAGTAAAATTGTGGTTAGTTTGCCTCCAAGGTAGGGATTGGCCTCAAATACTTGAACGTTATATCCTTTAGATTTCAGCCTCAAGGCAGAGGCGATTCCCGCAATACCAGAGCCAACAACTATCGCTTCCTTTATTTTTTTCATCTAATTGATTTAACAACCAATTAGTAATTAGGTTTAGCGTATAACATGTATGAACCCGGATTTCACACCTTTATCATCTGTTGAGTCAGTAACTACTAGTTTGTAAAAGTAAACGCCTTCTTCCAATTCTTGTCCGCCTTGAGTAGTTCCAGTAAAAGGAGTGGAATTTAATGTTTGCTCAAATACCACATTTCCCCAACGATTTAAAATATACATAGTATAATTTTCACACGTTTTAAAATAGGTTTGAAGGTCTAGTTCATCATTTAACCCATCTCCGTTTGGTGTTATTACATTTGGAAATTCAAAGTCATCAAAGTCATAAATGTATAATATAGAAGCATAGATATTGTTCGTATCCGATATACAACCATATTCTGAAGTAACATAAGCTGTATATAACCCCATCTGGTCAACGTTTATTGGCATGCTAAAAATAAATTCATTTGAAGTAAAATTAGTAGGCCCCACCCAGTTGATGAGTGAATTAGGTTCTCCCTGTGCGGTAAACGTTATTGGGTCACCAGGACAAATAGGTGTTGATACAGCTAAAATAGGTTCTTCAGGAGTAGGATAAATATACATGTTAAATGTCGTATCGCTCTCACACCCAAAACTTGAAGTTGCCGTTAAAGTAATCGGAAATACTCCAGCATCAGTTAATGTATAAGTTAAATTAGGAGTGGTAGCCACTTGGTTTCCATTTATATCCCATGTATAAGTTAACGATTCTCCTGTGCTAACAGAGGATTGATTTGTAAATAAAAAGGAAATGTCTTCACAATTTGTTGTATCGGCTAGATAAACAATACTTGGTAAAGCGTGTACAAAAAAGTTTTGGGTTATCGTATCAAAACAAGTTACTGTTGGATATACATCTTCAACAACTAAGGCAATGCTATTTTGGCCCGTAGTTGAAAATTGATTAGAAAAGTCGGTATTTGACGAAATTTCTGAACCGTTGTACACCCAATGAAAAAGGTTTTGAGGCGCATTGTATGTTGATGTATTCGTAAAATCAACAGCTACATCTTCACACGTTTCAGTGAAAGTAAAATCAGCAACTGGGTTTTCGTAGATAATAATACTTTCTAGGGTGGTGTCCACACAGTTATTTGATGAGATGCTTATTAGCTGAATTGCAATTGTGTCAGCTCCGGCGTAGGGAATGTTAACGGAATTCCCTGTTGATTGAACACCCTCTACTTCCCAAAAATTAGTTAAAGGACTGTTGTCTGCAATTGTAGATGAACTAATTGCTGTCGCTGAATCTCCAATACAAATATCAGAAAATGAAATATCAGCAAGAGGCAATTCATGGATTGTCACAGTTTGAGTCACCGAATCAATACATCCCACATCTGATTGAACAAATAATTCTACTTGATAGGTACCTGGCGATGAAAAAACGTGATTAAAATCTGAGGTATTACTTGTATATCCATCTGAGGACACCCATGAAACGCTATCTTCAATTGCATTTTCATAAAGCGTGTTATTGACAAGATTCAAGGTGTCACCTAAACATACAGAAGAAGGAATATAAGATGCCGTTACGTCTGAGGGTGTAAGTGTTGCTTGTAGGTTTGCTACACATCCATTAACTGAGGTAATCTGGCATGTAATGACTTGTCCTTGTTGTGGATTAACTACAATGGTGGTATTATTCGTGCCTCCATTACTCCATAAGTAACTTTGAAATCCAGCTGGAGCAGTCAATACGGCAACGTTAAATCCATTTTGAACTTCGCAGTATCTAGAATCAATTACAAAGGGGGCGCAACCTGCATCCACGTATGCGTAACCATAATGACCACCAAGATCACAATCACCAGTGGCAAAATCCAAGGTAACATTTTGTCCCACATAAGGAGTTACATCTACACCAATTGTTGTCCATGTTTTATATTGAACACTCCCGCAATCTTGAAATCCAGAACCTGGACCGGAAGCTACAAAATAATAGGTACAAGGTATAACATTGCCATTCTGATCAAGTAATTTAGCTTCAAATCGCGGTTGTTCACTTGCGGAATGCCCAGGAGGGTTTTCTAAAATAACAGCGTATTTATAAATTATTAATGTGTTACCTGGTGTAATGCTAAACGTATATCTTAATCGCTCGGCTCCGTACCCGCTTTGATCATTACCTAAGCGAGCAGAGTAGATACTTCCTGGTGCCACAACCGGAATTTGCCCACAAGAATTGGGGTCTATACCATTTCCAGTCATTATGACGTGTTGCCCAGTGTTTGTAGGTGAATTAACGGGGGCAATATTAAGCCCGTTATTCGGTGTATTAATAGCACAACAAGTGCCCGTTTGTCCTTGCCAATTCAAAAATGTACCTGATTCAAAATCAGCATTTTCGCAAATTGTTTGGGAGAATAGGGAGGTTGATAATAGAAAAAAGAGAATATTAAGTAAATGTCTTTCAAACATACGCGTTTATTATTTCTTAAGTTACTGTCTCTAAGGACAATTATTGGCATACAATAGTTGCATTTGATCCTAAAAAAGATAAAAAAACAACACCTTATGATGTAAATTTAACGAAATTATTTCTGAGAATAAAATATGCTTATGACTTTTATTCAAAAATTAAGGATATGTTTAAAAGCGCTTAACATCAAACGGATTTTATTCAAAAAAAAAGGGTTGACTTAGTCAACCCTTTACAAAAGCAATAACAGTTGTTATTTTTTAACTACATTGAATTGAGCAGTTTTACCATTTTCAAGAGTTACATTGAAAATGTATATTCCAGCATCTAAAGATGAAATAGAAACATCTGATTTTCCACCAACTAAGTTAAGCGAACTAGATAAAACTGTTTTACCAGAAACATCTGTAATATTCAAAGACGCAACTCCTTCTCCTTCAATTGAAACTGTAACGTTGTCGTTAGCAGGGTTTGGATATGCCATACCTTCAATAACATTTGCTTCAGCGATACTTACGTCGTTTGCATCAATTAAAGCAACACCTAACGCACTTGGTAATTCAGTACCAAAACCTACACCGAAGTATGTTCCGTCACTTTCATTCGGGAACATTAGCTGTAAGTATAAATCTGTATTCCAAGTATAGTCTTGGTTACCATAACCTAAATAAAGGTCAAGATTAACTGTTTGAACACATGCTAAATATCTTTGATTATCAACTAAAACTGCTGGTGTAGAGAATGCTCCATAAACAACTTCTTCTTGCAAATCACTTGGGTAATAGTAGAACCCTGAAGCAACTTCAGTCAATGCGGTAAATCCAAAATTAGGATCATTTAAATCTGTAAATGAATCATCCCATTGGTATAGGTACAATGCCATTTCCTCTCCATCAAGAGTTACACCTGAAGCAGCAGCAGTAGTAGCCGCGAAATATACTCCTGTAGCAGCAACACGGCTAGCATTTGCATCATTAATTACAGTACAAATTGAATACGTTGCATTGTTTGTACCCGGACGATAGAAATTAGCATTTGTCAATGATCCAGTTGTTGCATCCTTAGTAGTAAATGAGTATACAGAGTCATTAACTGTGAAATTAAAAGAAACGGTATTGTCACTGTCGTAATCATCAACTCCACCAAGGCTAGCTGTATACGTTAGCGTGTATGTGCCAGCTGAGTATGAATTCAAAGAAAATGTTGGAAAAGTAGATGCCCCACCAGGAAAAATATCAATTCCTGTTGTATCTCCCTCTAACATACTAAGCCCGGAAACAGTATTGTCATAAACAGTAGCTCCAGAAGGGTCAGTAATTTTAGCATTTACTGAAACGTTCGTTTGTGGTTGATTTCCTGGATTTGAAACGTTTGCTCCAATCTCGAAATTAAATTCTGTTCCATTTTGAGCTAATAAAGCGTGAACCATCCCAGCTTTCGGAGCAAGAGCTTTTGCTGAAGAAAGAGCAATATCATTGGCAAAAAGACCAATTTTGTTTCCTAAAAACATAACTACAGGACCATTTGCCATTTCAGCTACAATTGACTGCCCATCAGTAAGATCGACCATAACAACCGGAATTGTTACGTTCGCCCCATCTGCACCAGGACCCATGTTAATAACTTCATTAGGATTTCTGTTAATGATGATAACGGCAACAGCACCTGCATTTTGTGCATTGAATGCTTTTAATCCAAATTCACAAGCGCCAGCAGTAGGATTTGTTGTACCATCGCCTCTAAAAACAACAGCAATTTTTCCTTGTAAGCTATTAGCTACTAGCGCGTTACAACCTGATGCTGAAACAGGGTTCCCTTGAGCGTTTAATCCTGCAGAGCCATCATCAGCTAATTGCAAAGTGTCTTGAACAAAAGTACCTGGAATAGTGAAATCTGGTGTGCCCCAGCCACCCGCTGGATCTGACCAGGAATGGGTGTAATTACCCACAATGTTTTGTGGGGAAATCCCAGCAACTGTAACTTGTGCACTAACCGCTGTAGCTGACAAGATTACACCTAGGGAAAGTAATAATTTTTTCATAAATAATTTAATTTTAGGTTCACACAAAAATAATAAATATAAATGAAAAACAAAATAGATTAAAAAAATATCTTGGAAGCCTATAACAACTTGTATTTAACTAAAACATACAAAATCAAGTAATTATTGAAACCAAACATCATCAACTATCTTTTCACCTGCAAAATCGTTGACGCGATGAATTATTATATCCTTACCATTTAATAGTTCTTCTCGCATAACGGCCGAATCCATGCTAATGTACAATACTCGGTTGTTGATTCGCAAATTTGTTGTTCTATTGGCAACAGCAATACCCATCATTTCAGGCCATCCTTTTACTATGTCCATTTCTTTCATACGCTTTTCTAAGCCATAAGCCTTCATGATTTTTCCGACAATTTGCCCCAGTGGTTTTTCATCGGAGTCGCGCATAAAATCGGAGTTTTTCATATGGAAATAATTTGTCTTTTAAAGGTCATATGGAATACGCCATGTTATTTTCATCGGTGCTTGCGCAATTTGTATGCATGGCTATTTCATATTAATTCTTCGCTGGAGTTTGATATCACGCCAAAATTAACAGTAAAAAGTTTTTTTGTGATAGGTAGTGATGAAAAAATTGTAGCCAAACGCTTTTCATCTGTATCAGTGACTAAAACCTGTCCAAAGTAATTTTTTGTTACCAACTCAAGTAATTTGGCAACGCGCATTCCGTCTAATTTATCAAAAACATCGTCAAGGAGTAAAACAGGTTTAATGTTTAAGTACGTTTTCAGCCATTCATATTGAGCGAGCCTTAGTGCTATTATGAACGATTTTTGTTGTCCTTGAGAACCAAATTTTTTAACGGGATGCTCGTTTATTAAAAAGACCAAATCGTCCTTGTGAATTCCAGCATTGGTATATTGTGAGTATGCGTCTTTTCGTTCATTTTCAACTAATAAAGTCTTGAAATCCGAGGTTGTTAGTTGTGATTTATAGGAAAATGACACTATTTCACTTCCAGAACTAATATTTTGATAAAAATCCTGGAAAAAAGGTATAAATTGTTCGGTAAAGGCCATTCGTTTTTGGTAGATCCTGGTCCCAACTTCAATCAATTGAATATTCCAGGGCTCGATTGATTCTGAGTCAAATAAACGATGCTCAAACATGTTTTTCAAAAGTGCGTTACGTTGATCTAAGATTTTTGAATAACGCTGTAGATCAAATAAATACTCTCGATCTAGTTGACTCAAAATCCCATCCATCCAGCGCCTACGCAATTCACTTCCCTCAGCAATTAAATCACGATCATAGGGTGAAATCATTACCACTGGAAACTGCCCAATATGATCCGCTAATTTTTCATATTCTTTTTTATTATTTCGAAAAACTTTTTTAGCATTTGTTTTTACTGCACAGTGTATTTGATATTTTTTATCGTTTTTTTCCCAATTCCCGATTATTGAAAAAAACTGCTCATTGAAACGAATATTTTGTCTATCAAGAACATTCAAGTAGGATTTACACATACTCAAATAATAAACAGCATCTAGAATATTTGTTTTTCCCGAACCATTTGCACCGGCAAATCCATTAATTCCATCGATTAATTCGACATCAGCAACTTCATAGTTTTTAAAATTGACCAGATGGAGATTAGACAAGTGCATAAAACAAAGTTACCAATCGTAATCCATCAAATCTCAAAAAACAAAAAATAGATAAGAAAAGTAGAATTAAATCATTTTTTTCAAGGATAAAATTTCCTCCATTTGACTCTGCAAAAGTTGTGCTTCTATTCTAGCAGACTCTGCAAAATCAAATCCTGATGATGCATATAAAATACCACGCGAGGAATTAATCAACAATCCACAGTCTTTTCCCCAACCAAACTGAACAACGTCCTCTAAAGTACCTCCTTGCGCCCCAACTCCTGGCACTAAAAAGAAATGGTTTGGCGCCAAGGAACGAACATGAGCCAATTGCTCTGTTTTAGTGGCGCCAACTACGAACATTAAATTAGCTTCTATTCCCCAATTTTGGCTTGTTTCAATTACCTGTTGATACAATGTTTTTCCTTCTTTTGATTCATTCAATTGAAAATCAAATGCTCCTTTGTTTGAAGTCAATGCCAATAGGATCACCCATTTGTTTTCAAAAGCTAAAAATGGCTTCACACTGTCCTCTCCCATATAGGGTGCAACAGTAACCGCATCGCAATTCATGTTTTCAAAAAACGTTTTTGCGTAATAAGTTGACGTATTTCCAATATCACCTCGCTTTGCATCTGCAATACAAAAAATGTCTTTTGGTAAGTATTCTATTGTCTTTTGAAGTGTTTCCCATCCTTTTGATCCATGACATTCGTAGAAAGCAGTATTTGGTTTATAAGCCACGGCTAAATCATGAGTGGCGTCAATAATCGCTTTGTTGAATGCAAAAATTGGGTCTTTTTCTTTCAATAAATGAGCAGGAATTTTAGCCAAATCTGGATCCAATCCAATACACAAAAAGCTTTTTTTACGTTTGATTTGTTGAATGAGTTCTTCTCTCGTCATCTTATTCTCCCTTAAGTTTTTCTGCGTTTTCAGCCATTTTCAGGGCGTCTATCATTTCTTGAACATCGCCATTCATGAAGCTGTTCAAGTTGTACATGGTTTTATTGATACGATGGTCTGTTATTCTACCTTGTGGATAATTGTAGGTACGAATTTTAGCCGATCTATCTCCAGAAGAAACCAACGTTTTTCTCTGAGCTGCACGCTCGTTGTGTACGCGGTCCAATTCGATTTGGTACAAGCGAGAACGTAAAACAGAAATCGCTTTTTCTAAGTTTTTATGTTGAGAACGACCATCCTGACATTCAACTACTGTTCCTGTTGGAATATGCGTTAAACGAATGGCGGATTCCGTTTTATTAATGTGCTGACCTCCTGCACCCGAAGCTCGAAACGTATCTTTGCGGACATCATTCATATCTAGATTAAAATCAACTTCTTCTGCCTCAGGTAATACTGCGACTGTGATTGCAGATGTATGTACACGTCCTTGAGATTCAGTTTCAGGAACCCTTTGAACCCGATGAACTCCCGATTCAAATTTCAAGGTCCCGTAAATTCCTTCACCCGAAATATCCATGGAGATTTCTTTATACCCTTTTACTGTTCCTTCAGATGAGTTGATGATTTCGTAATTCCAGCCCATCGCTTTGAAATACATGGTATACATTCTGAAACAATCCTCAACAAAAATACACGCTTCATCACCTCCTGTTCCAGCACGTAATTCTATAATGGCATTTTTATCGTCTTCCGGATCTTTAGGTATCAATAACAACTTGATTTCTTCTTCCATTGCTGGGCGACGGGTTTCCAATTCATCCACTTCCATCTTTGCCATTTCTCGCATTTCTGGATCAGTTTCTACATCTAGTAACTCTCGAGAACTTTTGATATTTCCCAATAAGTTATGGTATTCCTTGAAAATGCGATCGATTTCCTCTAGTTCTCTGTATTCCTTGTTCAGCTTCACATAGCGCTCCATATCCGAAATAATATCTGGATCAACAATGAGTTTTCCTACTTCTTCAAAACGATAATGGATGGCTTCCAATCTGGAATATAAATCTTGCATGCTAATTCTTTAATAAGTAAATGTTCCGTATTCAGATTGAATGGTTAATTTTTTAGTCTCGGATGCTTCAACACGACCAACAATTTGCGCATCCACCCCAAATGATTGAGAAATTGAAATGAGATCCTCTGCAATATCTTGAGGAACATACAATTCCATGCGGTGTCCCATATTAAAGACTTTATACATTTCTTGCCATTCCGTTCCAGACTCTTCTTGAATCATTTTAAATAAAGGCGGAACTGGAAATAAATTATCTTTTATGATATGATGCTGATCAATGAAATGTAAAACTTTAGTTTGAGCCCCACCAGAACAATGAACCATTCCATGAATTTCTTTGCGGTATTTATCTAAAATTGCTTTGATAATTGGCGCATACGTTCGTGTTGGGGATAGAACTAATTTTCCGGCATCAATGGGAACCTCATCAATAGAATCAGTTAATGATTTTGTTCCTGAATACACCAATTCTGAAGGAACCAAATGGTCATAACTTTCAGGAAAATCTTCTGCTAATTCTTTTGAAAAAACATCGTGTCTGGCAGAAGTCAGTCCATTGCTGCCCATTCCGCCGTTGTAATCCTTTTCATAGGTTGCTTGTCCAAAGGAAGCCAGTCCCACAATTACGTCACCGGGTTGAATGGTATGATTTGAAATTACTTCCGATTTCTTCATTCGACAAACCACAGTAGAATCTACAATGATTGTTCGAACTAAGTCGCCAACATCTGCTGTTTCTCCACCGGTTGAATGAATATCGATTCCATGATTACGAAGATCTGCTAATAATTCTTCTGTTCCGTTAATGATTGCTGAAATTACCTCTCCGGAAATTAAATTCTTATTTCTTCCGATCGTTGATGAAAGCAAAATAGGACCGGTTGCACCAACGCAAAGCAAATCATCTAAATTCATGATGAGAGCATCTTGGGCGATTCCCTTCCAAACCGATAAATCGCCGGTTTTTTTCCAATACATGTAAGCCAAAGAAGACTTTGTTCCAGCGCCATCGGCATGCATAACCACGCAATAATCATCATCATTGGTCAAGTAATCCGGAACGATTTTACAAAATGCTTTTGGGAATAACCCCTTGTCCACATTTTTTATTGCTTGATGAACTTCTTCTTTACCGGCAGAAACGCCACGGAGGTTGTATCGGGTATCTGACATAAATTATTTGGAACACAAAAGTAAAAAATTCAGTGTAGAAAAGAAGGAAAGCATGAATTATTAATCAACATTTTAAACGCAAAATCTACTCGATTATTTACTTACCTTTGAGATATTCTAATTCATTCTATGCGCCTATCGTTTTTTGTAATTTTGTTTTCTGCATTTAATATGTATTCCCAAACAGACCCATATCAACCTATGCAACCTGGAAAATGGAGGGGAGAATTGGCCATGAATGACCGATTATTTATTCCGTTTTCTATGGAAATTAGTTCCCAAAAAACAAAGTTGCTCATCGAAATTGTTAATGGCGACGAACGAATTCCTTTGCAATTGACTGCTGAAAAAGATAGTATTATTGGGCGATTTCCTGAATTAGATGCGTATTTAAAATTTAAACCAAGTGAGGAAGGAAATGAGATTCGTGGCTATTGGTTGAATTTGAATAAAAAGGTTCAAGTAAAAATTCCTTTTAATGCTTGGTTGGATAAAAACCTTATTGAATTAAGACCTAGAACTTCTGACATTAATGGAAAATGGAAGGCGATTTTTAGTCCAAATTCAAAAGAGCCAGAAACAACTGTGGGTATTTTCAATCAAACAGCGGGCATTGTAAATGGAACATTTATGACCGAAACAG
>JBIKQS010000192.1:0-5038 GCA_044349575.1 Crocinitomicaceae bacterium | reverse complement strand
TTGCGTGTAGATATGACTCAAGAATGGCGCATTGGATTGCTGCGAAGTTCCATCTCCGAAATACCACGTAAAATTGTAGTTGCTCAAATTTGGTGTTTGATTGGCAAAAGCTACGTTGAGTGGGGCATTACCAAAGGATGGGTTGGGGGTGATGGAGATGTTGTCGTTTGTATTAAGGATCGTTAAGTTTATTGTTCTAATAATGCTATCGCAACCCAAAATATTTGGAATAATCTCTAAATATGTTCCTGATTGTTGGAATGTCTGGCCAGTGGCTGATGTATAGACACCACAAGAAGTTGGATTAATAGTCTGATTAATTGGGGTATTTGTACAAAGGCGTAAGCGTGCGATACGATTTGTTGTAGCACCATTATAGTTATAAAATTCCCCTCCAACAATAATCTTCCCGTCTGATTGGATCTTAGAACTAAAAACAAAAACTTGATTATACCCAGAACCAGTATCAAAACTAGAATCAAGAGTACCATCTGTGTTCAAACGTGTTAGACTATATCCAGGCGCACCATTGTAATTATTTAGATAATAACCTCCCATAACAATCTTACCATCTGATTGAATACTAATTGCTAGTACTTGCTGCGCAAATCCGCCGCCGGAAAGTCCAGAATTAAAAGATAAATCAATACTGCCATCTGGAGCTAGACGAATTACTCGTTGTGCTGAAACACCATTAAAAGTAAAAAAATTACCTCCAACAATAATCTTCCCGTCTGTTTGAATATTTAGTGCGTAAACTACCGAACTAAACCCACTTCCTATATTAAAAGTTAAATCAATAGTTCCATCAGCATTAAGTCGTGCTATCTTATTTGATGAGCTTCCATTGTAGCTAGAAAATCCCCCTCCAACAATAATCTTCCCATCTGATTGGATTTCCGTTGTGTTTACTTGATTATCAAAACCGGTCCCCGTATTAAATATTAAATCAATAGTTCCATCAGGATTAAGGCGTGTTATCTTATTTGTTTGATTTCCATTGTAGCTAGAAAATTCCCCACCAACTATAATTTTTCCGTCTGATTGAATTTTCGTTGTTAAAACCTCTCCGTCAAAACCGGTCCCCGTATTAAAAGTTAAATCAATAGTTCCATCAGGATTAAGGCGTGTTAAGTTATTTGTTTGGTTTCCATTGTAATCAGAAAAGAAACCACCTACTATGATTTTCCCATCTGATTGGATTTCCGTTGTATTTACTTGATTATCAAAACCGGTCCCCGTATTAAAAGTTAAATCAATAATTCCATCTGGATTAAGGCGGGTTATCTTATTTGTTTGATTTCCATTGTAGCTAGAAAACACCCCACCTACTATAATTTTTCCGTCTGATTGAATTTCCGTTGTATAAACGATTCCATCAAAACCAAAACCCGTATTAAAAGTCAAGTCTGCCCTATAATTTTGTGCTATTGAACTAGACACAATTGAAATGAATAATATCCAAATTAAGTTTTTCATGTTTATTGTTTTTTAGATGCTTATAATAAATTAAAATACCCCGAGAATCCTTTCGGGTATTTTCCGTTTCGTAAATTCTCTCTTCCCAATTTTAATTCAAAAGCGTGGATTAAATCTTTTTCTAAATGAAAAAGAAGATTTCCAGAATAAACAGTAATGTTATTTAACAATTTCAAATCGTCTGATACGGGTAATAAAACGACTTTGGCTTTTAAAAATTCTTGTTGGTTTTCTGGAAAATGTTTTTGTTCTTCTAAAACAGGCATTAAATTTCTCAAAACACCATTGAAACCACCAACTTTTCTACCATCAATATGTTTAGCAATGCGTTCTAGCATGGTACAACTACTTGCCTTACCGATGTAGTATTTTCCATCTGAAAAACGAAAAACATACATGCCATTTTCACGGAGCTCATCGTCAAATGTGATTCCTCTTGTGTAGTCTAAAAAATTAAAATCTTTTAAAACTACACTGTCATCACTTTCCAAATGATTTGTTATACAATCAACCAATGTGTTGTCAACGAAATTTTTCCAATTGGGCAAGAATAGATTTTTAGACATATCAAATTTTAATCACCCCAAAAATACACCTCACCAATCACTCTTTTTGCTTCACTCTTGCTTCATTTAAACTTCGTTTATACTTCGTTTGAATTAACTTGTATTTTTGTTTATGCTTAGTGCACTTAAAAGTGAATTGGAAAAGAAAGTGGGGTTTGCGATCGATTCGTTCAAGAACTGTCGGCGCTTAGAAAACCTGTTGCAACACAAAGGCCTTTACATTTCTTACAGTAGTTTGGCGCGTATGTTTTCGGTAGGCAATAAAACTACTGAGCCTAGACTTTCAACCCTCAACGAACTCAGTATTTTTTTAGGTTATCAATCCTATGAGCATTTTAACCAATTCAATGAGAATTCAGCCGAAGAGCTAGAAGCGTACACGCGCAAGGTGTTGGAAATGAAATCAGAACTGTTTTTTGGTAATCGCCTAAAAGGACTCGAACTATTTATTGATATTCGAAAAAGGTTTGGTAATTTGTCTGATTTGCTTTCGCAGGAACTTGCCTTGCAGTTATTTAACACACAACATTTACCAAAAAATGAACTTGAACACCTTGTGAATAAAGGTATTACAGAAGTTAATTTCATGGATTTTTTTATCTACGAGGACGATCCATTTGGTCACTATGAATGGTTTATACAACATGCTTCAGGGGCAGAAAAACAAAGTCAAGATTTTCAAAACTTTAAGGAATTATTTACTCAACGAAAGGAATTATTGAAGGGCAAGGCCACAGATGAAAAATCACTGCCTATCCAAAATATCAATCAATCCGTTCATTTGTATTCTAGAATATTAGAAATCGAAGTCTTACAGATGGCTGCAAACCAACCGAAAAACTTGTTGGAGTTTTATCAAGACCTACTCGATCAAACCATCAACTTATTGAAAAATCGCCACGAATATGATAAAATTATTGTTTTGGGAAGGTTGTTTCGTGCTGCTTGTCATACAGGAATCGATAAAAAAATACTTGTGGATAGTGAAACCAAACTGTTTTGTGTGGAGGTAATCAACTCAAATGCCTTAGAGCTTGAATTTCAAGCACCCATTTACGCCGTTTTGAAAAATGATCCAACATTGAATTTGAGCCTAGCTTTCTTACATAACAATTATTGGAAAAACGCACAATTTGAATCTGAAATGCTCATTGCAAAAGCATTAGGATTAAAAAAAGTGTATGAAACATACAAGAAAGGGGTGTTAAGATAGTATCATGTGAGCCTTAATTTTAACACTTACTGATCAGTTCACATTCCCCCTTTCATCCTTCGTTAGTTCCTTACTAAAACAGCAGACAAAGTCAAAGCAGATAAAGAAATATACGCTATACATTGTAATTTTAAGTATGTATAATCGGATTTATTCCGATTACAATCGTTTAAAACCATATTAAAATGTAAAATAATATATTAATAATCGGAATTTATCCGGTAAAATAGTTATATATTTGCATAATGAATTTGAGGAGAAAAATAAAAACATATACAAATGCCCCATTAACGCATAATGTGGTAATGGACGCATTGGCAACGTATAGCAGACCAAATGATAAAATCAGTGAAATGATTAAAAGTGGTGAGCTTATTTCGTTAAGACGTGGTTTATATGTTCCTGGTCCTGAATTGGATTTGCCCATTCCTGATAGCTTTGTAATTGCGAATCACCTGCGTGGACCAAGTTATATTTCCTTAGAATCAGCACTTTCTTATTGGGATTTAATTCCAGAAAGAGTATATGAAATCAGTTCGGTGTCAACAAAAACTTCTAAAATTTATCAAACCTCGCTTGGTCGTTTTAGTTTTCAGCATTTGGCAACTCCCTACTATTCATTTGGAATCAGGAGTGTTCGTTTGACTGAGTTTCAAACAGCCATGATCGCATCACCTGAAAAAGCGCTTTGTGACAAAATAGTTTTGACGGCTGGAGTTCAATTACGAAGTATTTCACAAACAATGGATTTTCTACTCGAAGATTTGCGTATCGATGAAGAACAACTTCAAGCATTGGATGTACAAGCAATTCAATCATGGGTTGAAGATGCACCTAAAAGAAATAGTTTACAACAACTCGTTAATACACTTCAACGCTTATGCTGAAAGAGTGGATCGCGGAGTATAATCCGAAAAACGAAGCAGAAACATTAGCCGCAATGCGTGAAATCATGCAAGAAATTACGCTTTCGGCTTTGTCAAGAACTGATTTTTTTAAGAAGGCAGCATTTTATGGTGGAACAGCCTTGCGCATATTTCATGGGTTGGATCGCTATTCGGAAGACTTAGATTTCTCTCTGTTAGAAACTGACCCAAATTTTTCTTTGACTCCCTATTTTTCAGCTATCACAGATGAATTTGAGGCGCTGGGTATTCGCGTGAGCATTCGAGAAAAAGATAAGCGGATAAAAACTCCAATCGAATCCGCATTCTTGAAATCAGAAACCTTATGGCAAGAATTGGTATTGGAAGATGTTGTTGTTCAACATGGCATTTCTTCGAATAAATCCATTAAAATCAAGATCGAAATAGACCGAATTCCTCCAATGGGATTTGAAACAGAGGAAAAACTTTTGATAAAACCTTTTTCATTTTATGTGAATTGTTTCTCATTACCGAGTTTGTTTGCCGGAAAATTGCATGCACTGTTATTTAGAAAATGGAAAAATCGTGTTAAAGGTCGTGATTGGTATGATATGGAATGGTACATTAGAAATGGAATTCCGTTAAACATTCCTCAATTTTTAGTGCGCGCAACCGAGACGAACGATTGGCATGAAGCAGCTATTTCAAAAGAACAGATTGTAGACTTACTGAAGGATAAGTTCAATTCCGTTTCCTTTGATGCCGTAAAAAATGACGTTCGAAAATTCATTCGCAGTGACGAACCATTAACTATTTGGAACGCCTCTTATTTTACGGATTTGGTTGAGAAGATTAAGTTTGAATGAAATTTAACATGAGTTCGTGTCAATCTCATGTTCAACCGCTCTTTGTTA
>JBIKQS010000145.1:0-6032 GCA_044349575.1 Crocinitomicaceae bacterium | reverse complement strand
ACACGTTGAAATTGTATCATTAATTTTTTTACTTGAACTCAAATCAAACCCTAGAGGTTTCTCAAGAACAACTTTACTTTTCTTGTCGATTAATTCTGAAGCCTTTAGCGCATTACAAATTTCTCCATAAGCAGAGGATGGAACTGAAAAATAAAATACTTTTTGCCAATCAGAATTCTCCTTAATAACATTTTTTAATTCAAGATATGACGCTTGAGTTGCATCCGGAATAGTAATAAGTTGAATTCGCGAAGAAAATTTCGGAAAATTAGTTTTCTTTTCTTCTTCATTTCCCGGAATAAAGGCTTTTAGTTCTTCGAAAAAATCGGTTGACGACTCCTTTCTTCTAATACATACTATTTTAAAACTTGTGCTTAGCTGTCCATCGATATAACGCTGGTAGAGCGCAGGAAGAATTTTTCGTTTTGATAGATCACCGTCACCACCAAAAATCACAAGGTTGAATGACTTAATTTTTAATTTTTCCATACTTAATTTACCAAATTTAATACTTAATGTTTAAATGACACTAACTTTTTTTTGTATCTTGCGTAAAATTTTAGAAATGATAACAATTATAGAAAGTGGTTCGACCAAAGCCGATTGGCTTATAATTGATGGAAATCAGCGTTTTCAGCACCACACAATGGGATTTAATCCATTTTTTCATTCATCAGATTGTGTGGGTCAAAATTTGGAAAACGACTCTTTTCTTCGAAATTGGTTCGATAGAAGTGGAGAGATTCATTTTTACGGAGCTGGCTGCTCATCAAATGAACTTCAGAACACTATAAAAGTTGGCCTTCAATCTGTATTTAAAGATGCTAATGTATACGTAGATCATGATTTATCTGCTGCAGGCTTATCGGTATATAGAGGTAATGATGTGATAGCTTGTATACTAGGAACAGGATCAAATTCAGTCTTTTTTGATGGAAATAAACTTTCTGAAGAAGTACCTGCTCTTGGATATATTTTAGGTGATGAAGGAAGCGGTAGTTTTTTTGGAAAACAGATTCTTTCTGATTTTTTATATAAAAAATTACCAGAACCTATGGTTGAAGAAATAATTGAACGCGGCCTTTCAAAGGACCTAATTTTTAAAAATGTCTACATGGAACCAAATGCTAATGTGTTTTTAGCATCCTTAAGTCCTATTTTAATCAATAATAAAAACCTAGACTATTCGCAAAAACTGATTCAAAAAGGATTCGATTTATTTATTGAAAATCATGTGATGTGCTATCCTAATTTTAAGGATGTGGAGATTTCATTTGTGGGTTCGATAGCAGCATTATTAGGTGATGAACTTCAATCCGCCTGTGATAGAAGAGGTTTGAGATTAGGACAAATCATACGAAGACCAATTGATGCTTTAGCAAATTATCATTTAGAACAGACTAAAATTAATAAGTAAAATCAAACTTTTTTTTGACTGAATTGTCTAAAACCTATAATATTTGATTCAAAAATTTGTAAAAATAATTTTTATCATTAATTTTGGGTCAATATGACACTAAGTTATTTAACTAAATTTTTAACTCTATGAAAAAACTTTTTACTTTAATTTCGGCGTTAACCTTCGGGACGCTAACTTTCGCTCAATCCATCGGGATGATCGGAGATTTCACGAATTGGTCTACCGACGAGGTAATGAACACTTCGGACAACGTTACTTTTACTCTTACAGGTTACACAATCACTGTAACTGGTGGTGTGAAATTCAGACAAGATGCTGATTGGGCAATCAATTGGGGTGATGCAGCTTTCCCTGCAGGAACAGGTGCACAAGGTGGTCAGAATATCCCAGTACCTGCTGGAACATACGACATTACTTTTGACATCTCAACGGGAGATTATAGTTTTACAGCTGTAACTACAGGTTTTGACCAAATTGGATTTCTTGGTGGGTTCAATGCTTATGCAGCTCCAGTTCCTATGGCTACTCTAGATGGAATTGAATATGTTTACACTGATCAGTTTTTCATTGCACCAAACGTTAAATTCCAAAGAACAACACCTACAGCTACAAACTGGGGTGGAACAGCTTTTCCTGCTGGAACAGCAACAGAAAATGGAAATGATATTCCATTGACAGTAGGTTACTACAATGTTGCCTTCAACAAGAATACGCTTGCATACAATTTCCAACAAGTACCTGTAGGATTAATTGGTTCAGCTATTCCTCCATTTGATTGGTCTGTTGATGTTCCTATGGAGTCTACAGATGGTGGTATTACACATTACTTGTATAATTTTACAATCGGTGATGGTGTAGCTAAATTTAGAGCAAATGGTGGTTGGGCACTTAACTGGGGTGGTCCTGCTGATTTTCCAGCTGATACAGCTTTCGTTAATGGTCCTGATATCGCAGTTGCAGCTGGCACATACGATACTATATCTTTCAACCGTTACACTGGACAATTCAACTTTGGTGGTTCTGTTGAGCCAGGTTTAGGAATCAAAGATTTAGAGAAATTCAATGCCTCTGCTTATCCAGTTCCTGCAGAGAACCTTATCACTTTCGTTGCGGATGTTAAAGATTTTGAAGTTGTAATTACAGACCTTACAGGAAAAGTAATGATGAAAACAACTAGCAACACTGTAGATATTAGCACATTTGCTACTGGAACTTATTTATATCAGCTTAAATCAGGAAACAAAGTTGGTTCTGGTAAATTGATTAAGAAATAATTTATTTTTAAATTAAGAGAGGCCTAGGTTGAAAAACTTGGGCCTTTTTTTTAAATTCAAAAATTATGAAGTATACAGTTTTGGTTTTTACACTTTGCGTATCCATTTTTGGAATAAGTCAGGTATTAACAGTTAATCCTGCATTTCCAACGGTTAATGATGTGGTTACCATAACCTATGATGCCACTCAAGGAAATGCGGCTTTAATGAATCAAAATCAGATTTATTGCCACACAGGTTTAATTACCACAACTAGTACTTCACCAACAAATTGGCAATACGTTCAGGGAACATGGGGAACAGCAGATCTTGATGTTGCCATGACAAATATTGGAAATAACAAACATCAGATCACCATTGATATTGACCAATTTTACGGTGCCCCAATTACGGTTACCGTCCTGAAACTTGCTTTTGTTTTTCGAACTGCAAATGGTTCAATCGTTGGAAGAGAAGCTGATGGTTCTGATATTTTTTATGACTTGGCACAACCGAATTCTGGATTGCAAGCACAGCTTTTTAATCCAAATAACAATGCTACACTCTTAAATTTAGGTGAATCTTTATCAGTAAATGGCCAATCTAATCAACCATGTACGCTAACATTGTTTGAAGATGGTCAGTTGTTAACTACTCTGAGTAATTCAACCTCTTTGAACTATACAATTACTGCTGCAACTGAAGGAACCCACTTGCTCAAATTAGTCGCTGATAATGGAACTGAAATAGTGGAGGACAGTGCATTCTACACGGTAAATACAGCACTAACATACTCGGATCCTCCAGCGGGAACCAAAAATGGAATTAATTACATCAATGATTCTACCGTTATTCTGCGTTTATTCGCACCTGAAAAAGACTATGTTTATGTTATTGGTGATTTTAACCAATGGGTTCCATCTGTCAACTATTACATGAATTTATCGTTAGATTCAACTACTTGGTGGATAACAATTAACGGACTAACTCCCGGTCAACGATACGGTTATCAGTATTTAATTGATGGGAATTTAAAACTGGCTGATCCTTTAAGCACCTTGATTTTAGATAAAAATAATGACGCTTCGATTGGAGCTACAACCTACCCAAATCCTCACCCCTATCCAACGGGCTTAACAACAGGGTTTGTAACAGTGATGCACCCAGGAGCAACTGCATACACTTGGCAAAACACAAATTTTACCGCTCCTGAAAACAAAGATTTATTGATTTATGAGTTACTAGTTCGAGATTTCGTTCAGAAAAGAAATTACCAAACACTAATTGACACTTTAGATTACTTGGATAAATTAGGAATAAATGCTATTGAATTGATGCCTCCAGGTGAATTTGAAAATAACGAGAGTTGGGGATATAACCCTTCATTCCACATGGCATTGGATAAATATTACGGTACTCCAGAAAAATTTAAAGAATTTATAGATTCTTGCCACGGTAGAGGAATTGCAGTTATAGTAGATATGGTTTTAAATCATGCATTTGGTCAAAGTCCAATGGTAAATATGTATTGGGATGCCGCAAACAATCGTCCTGCTGCCAATAGCCCATGGTTTAATGCTATTTGTCCACACGAACCGTATTGTTGGGGCTATGATTATGATCATACGCGCCAAGCTACTAAGGACTATATAGACCAAGTAAATGCGTTCTGGTTGCAAGAGTATAATATAGACGGATTCAGATTCGATTACACAAAAGGTTTTATCAATAATGCAAATGGCTTCAGCACAGATCGAATTAATATTCTTAAACGAATGGCTGATTCAATATGGTCTGTCAAACAAAATGCCTATGTAATTTTGGAACATTGGTGCGACAATGCAGAAGAGAAACAATTAGCCGAATATGGTATGATGTTATGGGGGAATTTAACACATGCCTACAATGATGGCACAATGGGATTCACTTCAACTTCAAATATCAGTAGTGGAATATACAGTGCAAGGACTTGGACAGTTCCACATTTAGTTACTTATATGGAAAGTCATGATGAAGAACGATTGATGTATAAAAATATCACTTTTGGAAGTTCATCAAATCCTCAACATAATACAAAAGATGAATATACTGCTTTAGGAAGAATGCAAACCGCCGCTGTAATTTTCTTTTCTCAACCTGGTCCACGCATGATTTGGCAATTTGGTGAATTAGGGTACGATATTTCAATTGATTTTCCTTGTCGCGTTTGTAACAAACCTATATTGTGGAATTATTTTGCCGAGGCGCGTAGAAAACAATTATATGATGTTTACGCAGCAATGATGCATTTGAGAAATACATACAGCACATTTACCTCTCTTAGTTTTAATTACATGTTATCAGGTGCAATTAAGCGAATGAAACTTAATGACCCAGCTATGAATGCGGTTGTGTTGACAAACTTTAGTGTGACTAATCAAGATGCTACTCCTTCCTTTCACCATACGCGAACGTGGTATGAATATTTTACAGGAGATAGTATTGTTGTAACTGATGTAAATGCTGTACTCAACATGACACCGGGCGAATATCGCGTGTACACAGATGTTCGATTAGAACAGCCTGAAATAACGGATGCCCCAGTATCATTGGATGAATTAGTAATAGAGGAAGAATCAATACTTCTTTATCCAAATCCAGGTAAAGAAGAAGTTTCTGTTCGTTTTACATCAAATTCTACCAGCGCTGCTCAAGTTGTATTGGTTGATCAATTGGGTAAAACGATAATGGAAAAAAAGGTACCCGTATTTTTTGGTGAGAATACAGAAAAACTGAATATAATTGGTGTTTCACCTGGAAGTTATTCGCTATTTGTAATTCAAGGAAATCGTATTCAAACTGCACAATTGAATATCGCTCCATGAAGCAATTTTGCTTTTTATTCGTTTTATTCATTTTTACCCTTGGCAAAGGGCAAGTAATTCACCCACCAAATAATCAGGGATTTTTGCAGGATGAAGTTGCTTCAATATTTATTGAACTTCCTGCTGACCAACTTGCGCTGATGTTAGGAGATAGCTTGTATTCGGATCATGAATTTTTGGCTCAATTTTCTTATCAGAGCACAAATTTCAATCTTAACCTTGCCAATGTCGGTTTTCGAGTAAGAGGAAACACCTCTCGAAACGCCGGTAAAAAATCATTCAATGTTGATTTTAATGAATTTGTTCCAGGGCAAAAATTCCTTGATATTGATAACATGAATTTAGTGGGAAACCACAATGATCCTTCGCAATTAAGGGCCTGGCTTTCGGGACAAATTATTCAAGAAGCGCAATTACCTGTTTCACGAAGTAGTTATGTTAAGTTGTACATCAATAATGAATACAAAGGACTTTATTTGAACAATGAAGCAATAG
>JBIKQS010000144.1:0-6045 GCA_044349575.1 Crocinitomicaceae bacterium | reverse complement strand
TGCCCAGAAAGACTTTTTGCAGCTCCAGAAATTTGACTATCAAATTCTCCTGCAGGATATACCATTAAAATCGTTTTTAAACGCTTCTGAATTCTTTTTTCCATGTCATTTTTAGGAACATATGCTTTGTTTGTTTTTTTACTAAACTCACCTTTAAACTCTTTCTTAACGTTATCCATATAGTTGGACAATACACTAATTTGGGCATATTGACCTTCTGTTTCCTTCTTCGATTTCTCAAAATCTTTTTCTAACTTCAAGAATTTTTGATAACGATCTTTATCTGTTGTATTTAATTCATCTTCATCTTTAAGATCTTCAAAGTATCTTCTTTCGAAACGGTACATCCGAACTAATTCAGTTGCCTCATCTTCGATATCACCTCCCGTACCACCTAAAAATGACCACCCATGAATATCATCAACGTACCCGTTTTTATCATCGTCAATTCCATTATTCGGAATTTCATTTTTATTCACCCAAATCACATCTTTTAAGTCTGGATGATCAGTTTCAACACCACTATCAATAACAGCAACAATTACTTCGTTTGCTTTTTTTCCTTCTAATAAACTATACGCTCGTTCCGCTCCTACTCCATATACTTTATCCTTTTTTGGATCTTTCAAGTACCAATTAAGTGGCGCTTTGGGTTTGGCTTGAGAAAAACTAAAAGTAGAGATTGTAAAAACGGAAATAAAAAAAAGAAATTTCATCGGTTTGAGTTAAAAATTGAAACACGAAATTACATAAATTCATCAGATTTTAACACAAATCCCAGTTCTTAGTATTTTGTGAAGGGAATTACATTTGATTTTTGATTGAACATTACTTCAACAAAATAAGTGCCCGGTTGTAAAAGTCGAATATCAATTTTATCATGACTTAAGGCAGTTTTTCGATCCATTATTACCCGATTGAGATAATCCTTTATTTGAAAATCAAATTGTTGCGTATCATCTGAAAAACTAAGATTAAAATAATCCTTTGCGGGATTGGGATAAATTTTTACCTCAAATTCAGAAAAGTTAATAATGTTTGAAGTTGGATTCTCAAAATACGTGGTGAAATCAAAATGAAACAGTTTTGGAGATATGGTTAGTATACTTGATGTTATTTTTTCAGCACTGATATAACCCGATGAAGCATCTTCAAAAGCTATTCCTTCAGTTTGAGAAACGGTGAGCATATTTCCAATTTCAATTCTGCGTTTGTTTCCTGAGAAAAAATGATGTTGGTTGTAATCAAAAAGTAAATAAACAAAACTCGTGTAGAAATTTGATCCATTGTTTTTGTACCCCAACAACAAAATTCTTCCTGTTATTGAATCAATGGTAGCGTCTGTGATTAGTCCGTCAACAAACAAGCTATCTCTAAGTTGTGCTACAACCGAATCTTGACTATTCAACGCAATAACATAATGTTTCGTATACAGATTTTCCCAACCTTTGGTGAACAGATGCAAAGAATCTTGGTAGTAGAAAAAAGCCTCGCAATCAAAATTATGTTGATTAACTGTGTTGCTAAAATTTACCTGATCTGGATAATTAAAATGTACTTGACTTGCATGAACTGTATCAAAATTCTGTAATTCGTTTTTATTGATTCTTAGTATTCTTAAGTTCGTTCGATTTCCAGCATTATTTCCGAAATCACCTATGAAAACATCACTTTCACTTTGGGTTATTGCCTCCCAATCCGTATTTTGATTTGAATCCACGTGGATGGTTCTAAGTATATTTCCCTGAAATGATAATTCCTGAATTTGAGTTCCATTGCCACCATCATTAATAGAAAAAAGACGATTATTGGAATATATTAATCCTGAGTTTTCATCCAATTCTCCCGTTAAATTGGCGATTAATTGTATCAAATAAGAAGTAACCGAATATTCACACGACCCGTCATTAACAAGTGCATTCAAATCATAATTTTGGGCTTGTGGGTCTGTACAACCAGATTGAGCAGAAGCACCGAATAGTTGAAAAAGAACACAAAATACACCAAAATAGTTAAGTACTACTTTTTTCATTTGCTTTCAATTAATATTTTACTAAATTCGCATTAAATATTTGAACCATGAAAAAACTAGCAATTTTCTTTTTAGCATTCACGTTGGGTGCTGGAATCTCTTCTTGTAAAAAGAAAGGTTGTACAGATAGTACAGCAACCAATTTCAACAGCAAAGCGAAAAAAGATGATGGAAGTTGTCTTTATAAGCCATTTATTGATGTGATTGGCGCAAGTGACACAACTATAAACGTAGGAACTAACTATTCAGATCCGGGAGCTTTAGCAATAAATAAGGATGGAAGTTCAGTTAATGTAACAACGACAGGTCAGGTAAATAGCGCTACTGTTGGAAATTATGAATTGACATACTCAGCTACAAACGCAAATGGTACAACCACTGCCAAAAGAACTGTTCGTGTTGTTGTTGGATTAGATAATTGGGTTGCTAACTGGGTTGTTTCAAGCGATTGTGGAGCTGCATTTCCACTAAACAGTGCCCCTACAATTTCAATTAGTGGTGCTTCTGCATTAACAATCGATGGTATGTTCTCAATTTCTATTCCGTCTATTCCATTAGTTTTACCAAGTGGATTAACAATTGCTTCAGGTGGAACAGCAAATGCAACAGTGAATGGAGGGACAATAACAGTACCTAATCAATCCTATGATGCTGCTGGAGTTGGTACAATAACCTATTCAGGAACTGGAACAATGAATGCAACGGGAACTGAATTTATAATTACTTATACTTACAACAATGATCTACCTCTTATTGGTGGAGCTGGTGAGTGTACTGCAACGTATACAAAGCAATAAGGAAATAAAATTTTAATTTGAAGGCGAGCATTTGTTCGCCTTTTTTGTTTTATTTTTTGTAACTAATTCAACCTCGTTTCAGTAAAAAAACTATGGATATTCTAAAAGCGCTTCATATAATTTTTATGGTAAGTTGGTTTGCCGGACTATTCTATATGGTTCGACTTTTCATTTATCATGTTGAAGCTCAAAAGAAAGAGGCAACTGAAAGAGACATATTATCCAAACAGTTTGTGATCATGGAAAAAAAGTTATGGTGGATAATTACGACTCCTGCCATGATTTTAACGGTTGTTTTTGGGACTTGGATGCTAATTCTAAACTGGGACTATTATAAAGTTTCAAGTTGGATGCACATAAAACTGCTTTTTGTTTTTTTGTTGCTCATCTACCACTTTATTTCTCAAAAAATAATGAACCAATTTGTAAATAACGAATTCAAATGGACATCAACACAACTGAGAGTATGGAATGAAGTTGCTACCTTATTTTTGGTGAGTATTGTATTTCTCGTTGTGCTAAAAAACAGTTTCAATTGGATCAACGGCGTAATCGGATTTTTCAGTGTGGGCATTGCCTTAATGATTGCCATAAAATGGTACAAAAAATTACGCAAATCTTAAAAGAGATTTTTATTTATTCCCTTTAATTTTAATCTTTCATTGCTGTTTATTAGTCAAAAACATGATTGATATAAAAATTATCGCTCTGTTTTAAACAATCGTTTAAAATCTCTGTTTATATTTGCAATGACAAAAAATTATGCCAAAAGATAAACAAGCCGAGGAAAAAATAAAAGCTGCTGCTAAGCGGGTTTTTGTTTCAAAAGGCTTTTCCGGCTGTACCTCGCGTGAAATAGCAAAAGAGGCCGGAACTAATGTTGCTCTGGTGAATTATTATTTTCGTTCTAAAAATCAACTTTTTCTACTTATTTATCAATCAGTTACTGAAGATTTTTTTCTATCCATGGTTGATGTGTTCTCTTCAAATTTAAGTCTAAAAGATAAGGTAAGCGAACTCATTGAACGCGAGTTTGAATTCTTAGGAAGACATCCAGAAATTCCGGTATTTGTGATTAATGAAATGGAGCGAAACAAAAACGCAGGGATTGAGCCTCATGTAATTCTATCAAAACTCAGCACAACCGGTATTTTTCAAGAAGCGATTGAAGCTCAAGAAAAGGGTGTAATGAGAAAAGTTGATTTGGTGAGTATTATCATGTTAATCATGTCCAATTGTCAACATCCATTTATGGCAAGATTGCTCAATCAGCAAATGAATGGTTTATCTGATGAACAATACATCCAACAGCTTTCCACGCACAAAGAGGTGGTTAAAGAAATGTTGTTACATTATCTATTTCCTACAAACGATTAACTTATGAATATAAAATATACTTTCAACTTGATTTTCGTTCTACTGTTCGCTTCTCTAACAAGAACTACATTCAGTCAAACATATAGCCTTCAGCAACTTCTTCAAATTTCTGACACAGCAAATCCTAGTGTAAGAAATGCAAAACTTGATATTGAAATCAATGTCAAACAAAAAAATGCCTACTTAGCGGCACGTTTTCCTAAAGTTACTGCCACCGGAGATTACAGATACAATGCCTTAATTCCAGGACAGGTTGTTCCAGCGGCTTTCTTTGGAGGACAACCCGGCACGTACTCTACTGTTAAATTTGGAGTGCCCTACAACTTAGGAAACACAATTCAACTTACTCAAATCATTTATAATTCACAATTAGATTATGGGCTTGCAGTACTTGATATCAATAAAAAAATTGTTGATCTACAACTGAAATTAACCCAAGACGAAATTAAATATCAAATTGCAAGCGCATACTTCAATTTACAAGCATTAAATAAACAAAAAGCATTTATTGATAGCAATATACAGAATCTAGATAAATTGATTCTAAACATGAATGCTATGGTTAAGCAAGGTTTACTTACGCCATTAGAAATAGACAAACTGACGTTGAATAAATTATCACTCGATAATGCGAAACAGAACATTGAATCGACCAAATTACAAATAGAAGATGCACTTTGTATTCTAACAGGTATTCCAGTCCAAAATAGAATTTCAATCCTTTCAGATGAACTTATAGAAAAAACTATTTTGGTTGATACTACAACTATTTACAGACCACAACTAGATTTGTTAGACGCTCAAAAACAGATGAATCTTGAGGAGAATAAAGGAAACAAAATGGCTTATTTACCAAATCTATCGTTCTATGCCGCATATAATTACACTTACAATTTAAAACCGGAAGACAATTTTAGAACAGGTATTGAATCTGCATTTGTTGGATTGCGCTTAGATTGGACGCTCTTCGATGGATTAGAAAAGCATTACAAACAAAAAATGAATATACTCAATCGCGAAAAGCTTGAAAATCAAGAGTTGTACTTAAAACAACAATTAGATCAAACGACTTTGAATACGAAAAGAGAAATTGACAATCAATCTAACGCGCTGCGCCTTAACAAAGACCAATTGGAATTATCTCAAAAAGTATATCGACAAACTGAGAACTTATTCAAACAAGGCACTATAAGTACCAATGATTTAATTCAAGCTGATAACGGCGTTCAACAAGCTCAAAGCAACTTAATCAATACGTATGTCAAATTAAGACAAGCGGAAATACAATATCTTAAATCAATAGGCAACATAAAATAAAAAAAGAATGAAGAGAGTTATTATAGTTAGTATTATCGGAATAGCATTAATTGTCTTGACAATTATTACATTACTTGGAAACAAAGAAAAAGCGGCAGCCAAAATTTACATAAACGATGTCAATGCCTCCGTTTTAGTAGAAACGACAAAGCCTCAACTTCATACGTTTGACAGTCAATTCTCGTACCTAGGTACATTTGAACCAAACAAACAAGCAATGGTAAGTTCTGAAGGACAAGGTAAAGTTCTTACAGTTGAATTTGAAGAAGGTGATGTAGTAAAAAAAGGAAGTGTACTTGCTAAATTAGACGATGAAATGTTGAGACTTCAATTACAAACCATTGAAGTAAATTTGGAGGGACAACGCAAAGATGAACAACGTTATCGAATATTAGCTGAACAAAATGCAGCGCCTGATATACAGCTAGAAAAAATAGAACTAGCTATCAAAGGTCTAGAAATTCAAAAAGCCCAAGTACTAAAACAGATCAAAGGCTGTACCATTATCTCTCCTTTTAATGG
>JBIKQS010000143.1:0-6054 GCA_044349575.1 Crocinitomicaceae bacterium | reverse complement strand
TGATTGTAATATTAAAATAGGAGAAAATAAAGCTCAATTTTTTATTAATTTTCTTAGTAATGTTAAAATTAATATCTCTCCAATAAATACTATCACTCATGTCAAACGGTCTTGCACGATAAGTGACACCAGTAGAATCTAACGGATTTATACCAGAAGTATGTTGAACTGGTCTATAGGTTGTTGAAAAATTTAGATTAACCGTTGTCCCATATTTACCGCCAATAAATGTCCCTTTTTTAAATGAATATAGGACTTCTGCTTGATAAGCAACCTCTCCAAGGGGCTGGGTGGCATAAGGATAAAGTGTTGCAACTAAATTATATGTGTGAGTTTTGTTCAGCGCGGGTAAATAATTTATAAATACATCTTGTAAATCCTTTGTTCGATCTGAACGATAACTCATATTATCAACCGATTTTCCTGACAACATGACACCAAATCCCTTTTTCGAATATCCTAAATTAAAAACAGCAGCGTGACCAAAATTGTAAATTTTATTATTGTCGTTAGATGGGTCTTGTTCTTTTAAAATGTATTCACCATCTAGATTGAACTTTTTGTATCGAGCTTTAAATCTTCCTCCGTATGCTCCAACATTTTGTGGTAGAATTAATTCATTATCATTATCAGCCTGAAATTTACTTACAAATGAAACCCCTAAACCAAAATCCCAGTCATCAGATAATAAAGAATCAAAAGTTTCTTTAAAATTGATTTCCGCATCAACTCCTCTAACTATACCTTCACCGTGTACAATTTTTCCTTGCTGAAAAGATAAACGTTGGTACCCATAAACTCCCTTGAGCGTTACTCCTGAATAAGGTTTTACAATTAAACGGGCACCATCTAACAAGTTGTCATATCCAAGAGCTCTATCTTCATAGGCTCTCAAAGACAAGCCTGCACCAAACTGTTCATAGAATGACCCAAGTGTAACATCAACCAAATTATTTGTATATCCAACATATCGCATTCCAATACCCGTTCCATCAAAGCGATTAGGATAACCCTGAATCCTTGGCAAATACGACTCCAGCCTCATTCCTGCTTTGAAGTTTTTATTCGTATAAAATACATTCATGTAGGAATTGATTAATCCCTTTTGAGCAGGTTGAGTCGCGTCTATAATCGTATCGTTATTTAAGTATTGAAAAGTAGATTCGATGTTTCCCGTAAACGTTCCGCCATTTTTGAAATCCTGTGAGTATGTAACGTACGAAATACCAAGCAGAAGAAACAGGAAAATCGTTTTAGGCATAGTTGGATTATTTAGCTCCTAATTTTTTAATTTCCTCAAATAATTTTTCCTCATCTCCTGGGGCATAATTGTTGTGCGAGTAAACGATATTTCCTTCTTTATCGATCAAAAAAGTATGGGGAACATTATTTACTCCCATTGCACGTTTAAAATCTCCATTAGGATCAAGAAGTACCTCAAAATCCCATGACTTACCATCAACATAAGTAGCTACTGCATTTTTGGTTTTTTCATCATCTATTGAAACCGCAACAAGGGTAACGCCAGTTTCATCCTTCCAATCTGAGTAAAGTTCATGAATGGTATTAAGTTCTTTTTTGCAAGGAGAACACCACGTGGCCCAAAAACTAATCACCACAGGACCAGTAAAGCCCATGGTTGATGTGTTTACTTTTTTACCTTTTAAATCTTTTAAATCTACCGATGGAAGTTTTTTTAGGTCTGACTCCTGAGCAAAACTAAAAAAAGACATAACCACAAAGGAGAAAAATACAATTGCTTTCATAATTAAAATTTTATTTATCGCAGTAATAGCAATTTTTTTACCAAAAATAATGAAAATTTAGTTGGTTTTATTTTTTGGTTTGTGTTTTAGCGTATTTCGATAAAGAAGTACAAATACAATAAGGAAAAATAGTACAAAAAATAAATTTGGAAATATTACATTATGAATCGTGAGGTAAACAATAAGCACAGAAAATAAAAATGAAAATAATCCAATTATTGCAAAAATAAACCATACTTGTTTGTCAGAATATCCCGCATATACCAAATGATGTGTGGTATGATCTTTTCCTCCAACCATGGGTGATTTTCCAGCTTTTAATCGATTAATTACGACTGTTAAAGTATCGGCCGCAGCAGGTGTTAATGCTACAAGGGTGATTACCAAGCTTATCCACGAATTATGTTCAGTCGTTGCACCTAAATTCCACAAATATTTAATAGAGAAAAAGGCCACAAAAAGGCCTAAAAACTGGCTTCCTGCATCGCCCATGAATAATTTGGAAGGATTAACATTGAAGTAAAGAAAGCCACACAGAGCTCCAAGTAGTGATACTATCGTGAACAACCAAAATGGCTTACTAGGATTTCCAATAACATAACAACTTGTCAAACAAGCCAAAAGAGTAAAGAAAACAGTTGTAGCGGTAATTCCATCCATGTTATCCAACATATTTAGCGAATTCATGAGTGTTATCACCCAAACTACAGTAAAAACAGAATCAATAACTGGCACGTGAAATAAATCTATTTTTACATCAGTGAAAATGAAAATTAAACCGCAAAAAATTTGCATTAACAATTTGAAATAAGGCTTGGTATTATACGCATCATCAGCCAAGCCCATAGTAAAAGCCAAAGAGGATGCCAAAAATAATCCAACATAATTTAGGTCTCCAAACAAGTTATACGTTGGAAACAACATTAGAGATAGAACTGTAGAAAACAAAAACCCGGCAAATAAACTAATGCCACCTAATGATGGTTTTGATTGATTACTCCAACGAACAACAACATCGTTGTTATTTCGAATACCGAGTGATTTAGAAAATCGCAATAGCAAAACATTGCTAACGACGGAAACAATTAAGGCTCCCAGAAAAAAAAGTGTGTAGTGTAGTAAGTATTCGTTCATTTGTCTCTAATTAAAATGGCGTTTGGAAATCCTTAAATAACACCCCTTCTTGGTCTTTTGGTGAAATTATAGGATTCTCTATTTGCCAATCAATCTGCAAGTTACGATCATTCCATAAAATAGTTACCTCAGACTTTGGATTGTAATAGTTTGTACATTTATAAGAGAAAATAGTATTGTCTTCTAAAGCCAAAAAGCCATGTGCAAAACCTTCTGGAATCCAAAACTGATTTCTTTTTTCAGAAGACAGAAACACTGTAACATGTTGCCCGAATGTTTTGGAATTTTTACGTAAATCAACTGCAACATCTATGGCGGATCCAGTAAGTACTTGAACTAATTTTCCTTGTGAATAAGGAGGCAATTGTAAATGTAATCCCCGTAAAACACCTTTATTTGAGGATGAAAAATTATCTTGTACAAATTGACCATTATAGATGATGTCTTGGTACCGAACTTCATTGTATGTTTCTAAGAAAAAGCCCCTCTTGTCTCCAAATACTTTCGGGAAAATTTCTATCAATCCATTTATTTCTTTTTCTTCGATTTCCACACCAATTTTTTTAATTTCTTAAATAGTCTAATAATTAAAGGAGAGTCGTCCTCGTCATCTGTATAATAACCAGAGCCATAACCATAACTATTTCCGTAGCCATAACCATAGCCGTAACCGTAACCATAGCCGTAACCATAGCCATATGCGTAACTGTATATAGATTGTTTGGTTTCAATACCATTTAAAATAACATTTAGAGATTTCAGTTTCTGAACACTGAAAAGTTCCTCTACGCGATTAACAAAAACACGTTTAGAATAATTTGATTTGAATACATAAATTGGAATATCAGCATTGGCAAGTATCTGAATACCATCTGATACAATTCCTACAGGTGGATTATCAATCATGACAATATCGTATCGAGATTTCATATCCTCCAAAAATTCCTCAAAATCTTTACTCAAAATCAACTCTGATGGATTGGGAGGTATTGGGCCTGCTGTTATAAAATCCAACCCTGGTATGTGAGAGTGTTGAACAACTTCTTCATAGGATGCATTTCTCGATAGCAAATTACTCATTCCAACTAGGTTATCTGCAGAAAAACCATGGTGAACTTTTGGTTTTCTCAAGTCTAAGTCAATTACCAATGTTCTTTTTCCTGAAACGGCAATCATACCTGCCAGATTCAATGCAACAAATGTTTTACCTTCACCCGAAACTGAGGAAGAAATTGCAATTACACGCGCATCTTTATTTATAAAACTCATATTGGCACGAATACTACGAATTGCCTCTGCCATTCTACTTTTTGATGATTCTGTAACAACAATTTGAGAATACTTCATTCTGCGCTTGTAAAGTGGAACTGCTCCTAAAAAATTAGTTCCTTCTGGTAGCATTTTAATCAAATCTTCAGGCCCAACTATTTCGTTATACCTTAAGTAAAAATAAATGAGTAAAGCAATCCCCAAAATGGCGCCAAATACTATAGAAACAATATATATCAATTTACCATTGGGACTTAAGGGAGATTCTGGTAAAACTGGAGCAGTTAACACACGATTCGTTGATGAATAGCCAGCATTTGAAAGTGCAAATTCTATTTTTTTCTCGGTAAACAACGTGAAATACCGATTATTTAATTCTTCAATATATTTTAATCTATCGAAATTCAAGGTCTTTTCTGGCAAATCAAAATACCTCTCTTCTAATTCTTTAAGTTTTTCTTGAATTAGTCCAATATCCCCTTTAATTCTCTCTTCAATAACTGAAATACTCTTTTTTAACGAAGCTTGTCGCAATTCAATCTTCTTTTTATTCTTTTTGTAGTCTCCGTGTTCTTCAGTAACATCATCTAATAACTCATCTCGTTTTTCTAATAACTTATTAAGGTCCTCAATTTGTCGCATGAGAGATCCCTCAAAACTCTTTTTACCAATCAATTCGGGAATAAGTTTATATACATCTACTTTATCAGGGTCTTGAGAAATTTTTCCTTTAATCAAATAAACAGTAACTAGTTCCTCTTCATATTCTAATAACTTCCTTTTAAGTTCATTCATTTTATCTGAAACGGATTCCGTCTCCGTTTTAGGATCTGTAATTTTTTCTCTTCGCTGAAAATTAGTAACGCTGTCTCTTGCAGATTTTAATACTTTAGACAGAGAATCAAGTTGCTCACTTACATAACTGATAACTTTTTCGTTGTTTTGTTTTCCAACTTGTTCCTCATATTTAAAGAACGAATTTAACAATGCATCCACAATGTCTCTACATAGAATAGGATTATAATGATCAAATGTAATCTGAATAGTTTTAGCGGTTGGATCAACAGGCATTACTGTTAATTTAGACATCCAATCCTTTTTCAAAACTTGTTTTTTATTAATCGTAAAAAATAACTTATTATTATTTACAATTTCAGCTAATTCCGATTTAGAACCTTTAACTTCAACAACAAAATCTTCGTTACTTATTTTTCCATTTAATACCCCTCGGGCAATTTTATTAACTCCGTTTTTAAGGTAATGCAATTCAAGCAAATTACTTGAGTTAGGTGCGATTTTAATATCTATACGTTGTGAACAAACAGAAGAATCAATGATTCTCAACGGATTAATTATTATACCAGTTGATTTATACAAATCTTTTGTCAAAAGTTTTCCTTCTGAAAATATGCTAACTTGAGTGTTAATTGAGTTCATTGCCTTTTCAAAAAGAAATTCAGACCTCAAAAACTCAATGGTCTTATTCAAATCAGCACCTTGATTTACCACGCCAAGAGCTTCATCTCCAAGCGCCTGCTTCATCTTATCCTCTTCTACTAATTGCAATACCGCAGAAGATTGATAAATTGGTTTTGTATACCTTAAATACAAAAAGGCAATACCGGCAAAAATCGCCATAATTACAAATGGCAAATACCAATGCCTAGAAATAATTTGCCCCAAAATAATGGGGTTAAATTCTTTGTTAATTATTAGTTTTTTCTCTTGTCCTATTGCCATTTATATGCGTAAAAATATGAAGAACAAGGTTAAACTTGTTGAAACTAAACTAATCCACGGAGCCATTTCTAATAAGGCATTATTTGCAATTCGTGGTCTATAATCAATATAAATGTAATCATTGCTCTGGACTATCATTTCAGCT
>JBIKQS010000142.1:0-6071 GCA_044349575.1 Crocinitomicaceae bacterium | reverse complement strand
TCTAAATTTATAACAGTAGCAGATGTTGGAAATTTCACTACGGGATAAATTAGTTCTGTTACATAATCATTTTCTGAAATAAAGGTTTGTAAATCTGAAGGAAGCTGTTCTACCGTTTGCCACTTTTCATTTACCAAGTCTATATTTTCATCTATGTTATTTTGAATCATTTTGCGATAATTGGTTTTGTCCGTGTAAAAAGCTTTTAGTTCCACTTCTAATTTTCCTGCTTCATAACGGTTAGGTGTTTCTGCCAAAATAATTGCAGAACTTGCGCCTTGATCAATCCATCTGGTTGGTACTTGACTTGAACGAGTTACACCAACTTTAACGACATCCGTCGCTGCTAAATATACAATATGCGGTTGATTATGATGTTTCTCTTCCCACATTGGATCTCTTCCAATACCTAAGTGAGCCCGACATAATTCGGGTTTTAGAATACATGGGGAGTTTTCAGCACTATTGCTAAAACAAGGAAAACAAAATCCTTCACCAAAAAACTTTTTGCATTGTTTTTTACAAGCTTTGCAAATTAGTAATCCTGTAAATTTAATAGTGATTTCTTTACCAATTATTTCGTTTAAAAGTATGGTTTTTTCTTGCCAATTAGCATGATAAATAATTGGATTTGAATTTATTGTTTGTAGTTTAGAAATCAACATGAGGATGTTTTTACGAGATGAACTTAATGGTAAAGGAAAATCGAAAAGTTAGACATACTATTTTTTTTCAGTCTTGAAGTATTTATTTTTTTAACTAGTGGTAAAATTAAAATTATTCATTCAACACTTATCCAGAGTCATTCAAAATATTTAAAAAATGAATTAACTTCGTTGAAAAGATTATTCTTGAAAAATCAAAAGTCAATAAATAATTATAGAGCGGATAAAAAAAGTTTCGCTGATGAAAATAAAAATCCAACTACTTTTTTTACTACAAAAAAAGTGATTTGGCTTAGTCTGCTTATTGCATTTGTTTTTTACGGAAACTCCATTAAGAATGGGTATTCTATGGACGACGAATATGTCACAACGACAGACAAACAAAAAAATGAACTTTCTGAGTTAGGTATTGGAGGTTTTTCAAAAATTTTCACGTCAAATTCATTCAAGGATGGAAAACAGAATTACGAGTATAGACCTGTTTCAATATATACTTTTGCTATTGAATGGACAATTTTTAAGAATTTTGAGAATAGAGTTCATATTTCACATGCCATAAATGTAATTCTATATGCTTTACTTGGTATTTTGTTATTTAAGCTTCTTCAAGTTATTTTTCAAGGTAAAGCTTCTTTATTTTCTGGAATAACGTTTATTTTATTTATGATTCATCCTATTCATTCTGAGGTTATTGATAGTATTAAAAACAGAGATGAATTATTGAGTTTGATCTTTGCGATACTTGCTGCAATCAATGCTTTTCTTTGGATAGACAAAAAACAAGTATGGAGAATCTTCTTAGCGTGCATTTTTATTTTATGTTCACTTCTAAGTAAAAAGTCAAATTTGCCTTTTATTGTAAGTATCCCTATTATGATTTATTTCTTCAGAGATGTAAAACTCAAAACTATTGGCATTACTTTCTTTATTTTACTTTCTGTAAAATTAGGATTCAATTTTGTGAAGAACCAATTGATGAACCTAGATGATACAACAAATCGTCATTTCAGCACTTTTGAAAATCCACTATTTGATTTGGGCTTTATGGAAAGGATTCCAATGTTTTTTTATACCAATTGGTTGTACATCCAAAAATTGATTTTTCCTTATCCATTGGCATTTTACTATGGTTTTGATACCATCCCTCTTGTAAGTTATCTAGATTGGCAATTTTACCTAGGATTGATTGTTATGATTTTAGCACTTTATTTTGCCTTTAAAGGCTTTTTAAAAAAATCTATTTTATCCTTTGGAATATTATTTTTCTTCTTGGCAATAGGTGGTGTAGCGAATTTGTTATCGCCCATGGTTGGAATCATTGCTGAACGATTTGCTTTTTCTGCATCTATCGGATTTTGTATTGTATTAGTTTTTTTGTTTTCAAAATGGAAAAAGAAAGAATTTAGTGAAAATAAATTAACATTTTCTATCACATGGCCTGTGCTTTTGGTATTCATACCGAGTTTGATTTTTACGGTTAATCGAAATAAGGCCTGGGAATCCAAAAAATCATTATATCTAACAGATATTCAATATGTTTCAAAATCTGCAAAAGCAAATTCTCTGTTAGGATCAGAGTATCAAGTGGAAGCTATGAAACTTCAAAAAGAAGGAAATGTGAGTTATTCTGAACTCATGCAAAAAGTAGATTCCGCGATATACTTCTATGACCAGTCGCTGAAAATTTATAAAAATTATGAATCGAATTTGAATAATAAGGGAGTTTTATTGTATACATTTAAATACGATTATTTTCAAGCGTTGAACTTATTCCAAAGTTCTGTTTTAGTCAATGATAAGTACAAAGAAGGGTATTTAAACTCCGGCAACTCTTTAGCAAAAATGGCAGAAGGATTTAATGATTTTGCGCTTGTTTTGCTCTTGTCAGATAGTTCGATTATTGTAAGTGAAAAGGAAATTAATGCGTTTGAAAAAACCTATCTAGACAATAAAAATTATCAGGCCATTGCTATTTTGAAACAAATTGAATTAAACATTAGAGAATTTTATTTTAAAGGAAATAAGAATGAATTGAAAAACAGCATACTAGTAAATTGTAAAGATTTAGAGGGCAATTCAGATTATTTGAAAAAGAAACAATTTTCTCAACAAATACAAAATGCATTGAATAAAGGAAATACAATAGAAGAATCAATTCAAGCTACATTTTTATTTTTGACCGAATATAAAAAATCTATTTTGGCTGAAATTGCTGAAACGAATAATATTGATAAGGCAAAGGTCAGAACAATTTGTTTGAAACTTCGAAAAAAATATGTTTCTAAAGCGAAAATTAATTTCAAAAAAGTTGAGGAGATTGCTGGCATAGATAAAAATTTGTTTTCGGTAATTCTTCAATTTGCACGAATAATACAAGATTACGAGTGGTTGGTTGAAATAAATCTTGAATTTATTTCTAAATTCCCAAAAGAGTACCTTGGAACTAATTACTCCGAATTAATTAATGCATTTGTGTTCCAAAAAAATACTTTAAAAGTAGAAGAATATTGTAATAAGTCTATCAAAGTTGAAACGGACTATATTCAGACTCATAAAAAGGAGAACATAGGAGAACATTATGTTCGAATGGCTAATGCGTATCTTACTCTAAAAGAAAATAATAAAGCAATTGAAAATTTTAAAAAAGGAGCAGATGAGTTTAAACGAGAACGGGAATTTCTTAAGAAAAAAGTATCTAAAACTGAGGCTGATGTGCAACGAATTGACATGTTATCACGAGAATTGCAGAAGCTGAAGCAATTCAAAGAGAAACTAAATTAACCATACCCATTAGACTAATTTTATGGTATATATTATCGGACTAGGAAGATCTGGTAGCACACTTTTGACTGCAGTATTGAATAACCATTCCCAAATTAAGGCAATTCCTGAAATACCACTCATTCTTTTTTTTGCAAATGAATACAAAACAATACAAGGTAAATCAGAATCTCTTGAGAGAAAAACAAGAATTTACCTAGACTTAATCCAAAATATCCGACCAAAATCAATAATTGATTTGAATGTTGGGCAACTACAAAATGTTGGCTATTTCAAGTATATTGAATTTTGTGAAAAGGTATTTGAACAATTTAAAATCATTAATTCACATGGTTCAAAAAATATCTACGTTGATAAAAATCCTCAATATACATTTTACACTAACGAGATAAAGAAAATTGATCCGAATGCCAAATTCATCTTATTAGTTCGAGACTACAGAGACAATGTTCTTAGCAGAATTGAAAAACCGCATAATAAAACAGCTAATCCTGCATACAATGCTTTTCGGAATAGATTTTATTTAAAGGAATTATCCAAGGCAAAGACTATAAAAAATTCAATATTGATTCATTATGAGAATATAACAAACGAACCTTTAGCAGAAATAAAAAGAATTTGTGAGTTCTTGAATGTTCCGTTTGAAAATCAAATGTTTGAATTTGATCAATCACAATTTGCAAATCTTGAGGTAAAAAAAGCGGATATGAATGAATTTATTAATAAACATTTTTCTAATTTAGGAAAACATATAACAAACTCAGCTGTAGGTAAATGGAAAGAAAGATTAGAAGAAAAAGATGTTCATTTGATAGAAAGTATTTGTAACAAATATGGAAAGCAATTTCAGTATTATCCAACTTTAAAATTGAACTCTTATTTGTGGTATGTTATGCGGTATTTACCTTATTATCTCTTGGCAAAATGGCACATCGTTAAGGATAGAATAATGTATTATATTCCCAGTTCAATAAAACTTCAGCGATTGAAAGCTATTAATAATAAAATCTTGGATTAGTAGTGTTTACCTTTTTCAAAATATCATTTCATTAAAAAAAAAATTGAATTTAACAGCTGAATATTTAGATAAGTTACCCATTCACTTTGTTCTTTGCACAGAACGAACAGGTAGTTCTCTATTGAGTTTAATGCTGAATCTACATCCCAGCATTCTTTCTCCCAGTGAAGAGCCATTTGCGTTATATTTTTGGAGAAAATATAAAAATAAAACAAGTTGGACTGAAGAAGATATTGCAAATTATGTTGATTCTTTTTTTCTAATTTGCGAAAAAAACACAGATCTCTATTTTAGTAAAAAAGATGTTTTTAAGCGAAATTTAATTATTCACAGAGAATTATTAAATTTTGAACGAATAGTAAAAATCACCTATCTTCATTTTATTGATGTTAAAGATAAAAGTCAAATATCTTGTATTGTAGATAAACAAATAAAATACTTTTTCCACCTTCGATTAATTCAACAAATTTTTCCGAATGCCAAATATGTTATTTTAACTCGTGATGTACGGGATAATATTGTGTCAAAGACCAATCGAAAGTTAAATTGGAATCAAAACCCCTATTTTCTTGCAGCACTATGGAATGATACTTATCGCAATTTACACAAACTGAAAGATAAAAATTTTATTATTATTTCATACGAATCACTAATCACAAACACGGATGTTACATTAAAAAAAGTTTGTGAGTGGTTAGGAATGACATTCAATCCAAAAATGAAAGAAACAGAGGGTGTGTACGATACTTTTTTGGATAAAAAGAAAAATGACGTAGATCGAGATTTTTTGAAACGTTTGCAAAATTTTCATAGTGGTCTGTCTCAAAGACCTAATACGAATAAAATTGAACAATATAAAAATGTACTTGACCTTGAAACTATTGGGCTAATTGAGACTATTTGCGGAGAAAATTTAGAACAATTTGGTTATCAGGTAGAAACAACAAGTTTCAAAAAGACTTCTTTAGTAATAGAATACTACAAAATATTAGCTAAATGTTATCGAAGAAATTTATTAACTATTTACTTTCATATTCCTCTTTCGATGAAATTACGTATTAAAAAATGGAAAGGAAAAAAACAAGTAGTTTAGTAGATTTTTAGAAAATTGATACATTTTACCGATAAATAAGCAATTGGAATTAAGGGAATGGCTATTATACGAATTGCCCATTGAGGAAGTTTGTATATGAATGTATATTTTTGAGCACGTTTCTGAAGAAATAAGGAAGTCAAAACGGTCGATATGATTTTTCTTCTTCTCATTTGAAATTCTGGTCTCATAATATCAATAACCATTATTATGCGTTTCTTGTCGCAAAAATTAAAAGCCTCGTGCTTGTAGGCATCCATAAAAATTAACCATTTGCCTTCTTCCCACGATTTTATTTCTTCTCTAACTCTAAAGCCCGTTTTTGGTAAAGAATCTGGGATTTTAATGCCTAAATGACAACGGTAAATAGCATTTGTATCTCCACAATGTGGTAGAATTTTACCATTTGGTTCCAACAGATTGAATGATACCGATAGTATTTCAGGGTATTTATTAACTATTTCTAAAGTTTTTGGAAAATACTTGTTTCGACTGTGGAAATTTATATCCCACC
>JBIKQS010000217.1:0-4609 GCA_044349575.1 Crocinitomicaceae bacterium | reverse complement strand
AACCCAACATGTTGTTCGGATATTTTTTCGGTTAATCCAACACCTCTATTTTATGATTCAATAATTGATACAACCATTATTACAAGTTTAATAGGTAAAATTAAAAGAGATCCTGTTCGATTATTTTTTCACAATGATAGACCGAATGCCGCATCCTTGGATACTGTAACAAAATTGAATTATTTAGAAACGTATTCCTCATACAAAGATCTTTTGCCCAGGTATAAAAGGATTAGTACTAAGGGTTTAAATTCGGAAGATTCTTTGGTTGCAGTAAAAGCAATTGACGATTTTTTTAGCTCAAAAGTTGATAAAGGTGTTGAGGATTTACAAGTATTCACAAAATTAGTTTTTGATGAGTTGAATAAAGGCACAAAACTTAAGCTAAGTATTCGAGGATTTGCCAGTCCGCTTGCGCCAATAGATTACAATGTAAGTTTAACAAAGAGAAGGATATCTTCATTTGTAAATTATTTGAGGCAATTTGAAAACGGTATTTTTGTGCCCTATCTTGATGGAAAAGCAAAAAATGGAGGTGGAATAAGTATTGAATTTACTCCATTTGGTGAGTATAAAGCAGATCAATCAACTAGCGATGATCCAAAAGATGAACAAAATTCCGTTTATTCCATTGCAGCTGCTATTGAAAGAAAGATTGAAATTGAAAGTATAAGTTTTCTTTCTGCAGCAGATCAATTCCCAATTATAGCACCTAAATCAGTCTTTAATGCAGGACAAATAAAACGTGGCCAATTAGTAGGGTCATTTTTCACAATAGAGAATATTTCTGATAAGAGTGTGGAATTAAAGAATATTACAAAAAGTTCTGAAAACGTTACTTTTGAAATGGATAAAAAGGAACTAAAACCTGGTGAAAGGGCATTGGTTAAAATGTTCGTAAGCACCAAATCAACAAAGGGGTTAAGTACCGAATCGATTTCTATATCTGTTAATGATTTTCAGGAAATACAAGAGCTAACAATAAATTTTGATGCTCAATAAAGTCATTTTCCTTTAGCCTTCAGAACGATGAGAACCGTATAGAATAGAATCTTTATATCCAATGCCAAGCTTCTATTTTTAAGATAAATTAAATCGTATTTCATACGTAGTAGCATTTGTTCAACATTTTCCGCATAGCCAAACTTAACTTGACCCCAGGAAGTAATGCCTGGTCTTACTTTTGTTAGATGTAGGAATTGAGGATCAATTTGAGCAATTTGATCAATATAAAATTGTCTTTCAGGTCTTGGACCAACTAAAGCCATATCTCCTTTTAACACATTAATAAATTGTGGGAATTCGTCCAATCGAGTCTTTCTCATAAAACGTCCAATTGGTGTTATTCGATTATCATTTTCTGATGAAAGTTGAGGGCCGGTCCTTTCTGAATTTTCATACATTGTCCTAAACTTTATAATTTTAAAAGGTTTTCCATTTAATCCTATTCGTTCTTGTAAATAGAAAATAGGACCTGGAGATGAAAGTTTTACCAATATTGCGGATAACAGATATAGTGGAATACATAGTGTAAATGCAATGATGGAAAGAATAATATCCATGAATCTCTTAACAGCCTGTTGCCAAAAAGACATTATTTCCGGATTTATTTCAATCAATAAGGCGCCAAAAATATTATTGATTCGAAGGCTTCCTGATACGATGTCATACATATCTGGTAGAATTTTAATACGGGTACTTCCATTTTCAATTTTACCGATTAGGTTTTTTAATTTATCATGTTCAGTGCTCTCCAATGCAATAATAACCTCTTCTATAGCTTCATTTTTAATAACCCATTCAATCTGTTCCGCATGACCTAAATAAGGCAAGTCTTTTTCAAGTTTTTTATCTACACCATTTAGATTAACAAATCCAACGAAATGATTTACTTTTTTCGGCAATAGCATGAGTTCCGCATAAAGTTCAATTGCCTTTTCTCCGCCACCAACTAAAAGTGTCCTAAAGCCTTTACCTTCCTTGGAGAGTTGATTGATAATTAATGTTGAAATAACAATTCTTGGTAATAATGTAGATAGGAAGTGAGCTGAAAATAATATTCCAGCAGATAAGTAATATGAAGTGTAGTTTTTTACTTCATCATCTAGAATTAATGCAAAGAATATAAAAGTGTTTCCAATTAATGAAGCACTGATTGTTAGGCCAATACTTTTTAGTCGGTACATCCTTTTTATTTCATGATAACTCCCTTGTAAATAGTATAATAAAATCCAGCAAAATGGTATAATTAGTAAACCTATAATGAATGATTTATCAATACTGAATTCCACTTGCTCAACAACTATTTTACGCAGATAGTAAAATAAAAACCAAGAAAGAAATGCTGAAGACCAGTCAAAGAAAACACTTAATTGGGTCCAGCGATTTGTGTTCATTTAATTAAAATAAACTACTTTTATATTGTCAAGACGAATTTCCCCTTCATTTTTCCCCTCATCAAGAGATGCTATAAAGGATTGAAGATAATTCGAGCCATTTGGTGAATATCCAATAAGTTCCTTCAAATCGATGTATATTTTTTTCCAACGAATTGAAGACGGATCCTGAGTCTGCAGACGAATATTGGGATTGTTTTGTGTTGAATTATCAGGCTTTACGTATATGAGTCCAGTTGTTAATGAGTTTGTATTATAATAATCTATTTCCAAATAGGCATCTCTTCCTTTGTTAATGTTCAGTTGATTTTGAGTTGAGGCTATCCAAGTCGAATCAAGGCTGTTCAGCTGAATTAACCCGTAAAAATTCCCGTTAAAAGATTGTAGATCAATATTTGATGTTGGTGTTGATTTTATGGCTGAGGTGTTTTGATCAACCATAATATTTAAATTTAGGGGGTCTTCAAAATCTTCGATGGAAAACTGACTCATTGAATTGTACTTCGTAACTGGATTCAATGTAATAGTTTGATTTTGAATTAATTCAGTATTTACTTCAAACACTTCCATGAAAGGATAAATCTTTTTGGATGCTGAAATACCATTATTGCGAATAGTTGGATAAACTTTAATATTGCAGGGGCCAGACTTAAGAATTGGAATCTTAAATGGTACCTCAAATACACCAATTACTTCATCATCTATATATACCCATGCATCTGAGAAATTATGTGTTAATTCTCCTTCAGCCCCCGAAAGACCCGTATTTGATAGGAGGGTCCATTCAGTTACTTCTAACCAGGAAGGATCAGGATTGTTTTTAACGCACCCTAATAAAAGTAATATAGGAATAAAAAATAAAGTTCTTTTAAACATAATCAACTAACGAATTTTTATCAGATATATTTGAATTTAATCAGTCTTTTTCATACAATCCATAATTGCATTGGCAACCTCAAGTGATTTCAATCCATGTTCACCTGTTACTATCGGAGGTTTATTATTGACAATGGAATCGTAAAAAGAAATGAGTTCGTCTTTTATTGCATTTGAATTCGTAACCTCTGGCTTGTTAAATAGGATACGTTTTTTAACTTTTCCATTTCCCGGGTCGAATACAATATCGAAATCATCCGGCGTATCATTAATGTCCTCCATCTGGACAACCTCTAATTCTTTCGTTAAAAAATCGACACTAACATAAGCATCTCTTTGAAAGAATCGAGATTTTCTCATGTTTTTAAGGGAGATCCTTGAAGCAGTTAAATTAGCAACACATCCATTTTCAAACTCAATACGAGCATTGGCAATGTCATTAGAATCACTAACAACGGATACTCCTGAGGCAGAAATCTTTCTAACTCTTGAATTTACAACACTAAGTACGATATCTATGTCATGAATCATTAAGTCCAAAACAACAGGTACGTCTGTTCCCCGAGGATTAAATTGTGCCAATCTATGCGTCTCAATAAACATAGGTTGTTTGAGGTATTTTTTTGCCTCTATAAAGGATGGGTTAAAGCGTTCAACATGCCCAACTTGAATAAATGTGCAATTTTCTTTTGCTAAATTGAGTAATGATTCAGCTTCACTAATTTTGTAAGTTATGGGTTTTTCAATAAATACGGACTTACCTGCCAGAAGCGCCTCTTTTGCAATAGAATAATGAAAAGGAGTTGGGGTTACAATGTCAATACAATCAGAAACTTGAATTAATTCATGTGCACTTGTATAACGCTTTATATTGAAATTGTCAATAATTACTTGCGCTTCATTATCATTCGGATCAACAAAACCGACCACATTATATAGTTCAGTTAATTCAATTAACAATTTTAAATGAATTTTACCTAAATGACCAATTCCAAAGATTCCTACTTTTAACATTCCTCAAGAATTTCGACAAAAATAGATAATTTGATTGGAAAGTACATGTATTTGACTCATTCAATTTTTATTTTCTCAGAATTGCAAGTTCAAAATAAACATTTGTTAAATAATTGATATTTAATGTTTTAATAATTATTAGCTTAGTTTTTCAGCTGGTTATTGAAACAATTTAGACTTGTTTAGAGTAATAAAATTGAATTTTTTTCAAAAAAAAACGAAGAATAGGTTGTTGAATTAAAAAGAATAGTTATCTTTGCACCCCGCAAATGAGTGGAAGAAAGTAGAAGAGAGGTAAGAGAGGGTTAGTTGAGGATTAAAAT
>JBIKQS010000141.1:0-6098 GCA_044349575.1 Crocinitomicaceae bacterium | reverse complement strand
GACTTATTGCGATCAGCCGGAAGAATTCCATACATGTTTTTTGGGTCTACCTTTGGAGCAACAGGTTCTTTTCTATCAAAACCTGCCTTTTCGAAATGACCCATTTTGTCCATTAAACCACGAATGGTTTTCAAACATTCTTGATCATTTTCAACGTTGTAATCACAAACACCTGAAATCTCGGTGTGAGTAGTTGCCCCGCCCAAAGTTTCATTGTCAATGTCTTCACCAATTGCCGCTTTTACCAAGTATGAGCCTGCTAAAAAGATAGTTCCTGTTTTATTTACAATCAATGATTCATCAGACATAATTGGCAAATACGCTCCTCCTGCTACGCAACTTCCCATTACTGCTGCGATTTGAACAATTCCCATGGAACTCATCACCGCATTATTTCTGAAAATGCGACCAAAATGTTCTTTGTCGGGGAAAATCTCATCTTGCATCGGAAGGTAAACCCCGGCAGAATCAACCAAATAAATAATGGGTAATCTATTTTCTATTGCTATTTCTTGAGCACGTAAGTTCTTTTTACCCGTAATAGGAAACCATGCGCCAGCTTTGACAGTTGCATCATTTGCGACTACAATGCATTGTTTTCCAGAAACGTATCCAATTACAATCACAACACCTCCAGCCGGACAACCGCCATGTTCTTCGTACATTCCGTAACCTGCTATTGCTCCGATTTCTAGGCGATTTGTATTTGGATCAAGGAGTAAATCGATGCGTTCACGTGCACTTAATTTTCCTTGTTCGTGTAGTTTCTCAAGGCGTTTTTTTCCACCTCCTAAAGCAATTTTTGCAAGTTCACGTTCCAATGCGCTAATCTTTAAACGCATTTGATCTTCGTTGAAATTAAAATCTAATTCACTTTTTGAAACTGCCATTCTTCTCAATTTTGGTTACAAATATACAAAAAGGAATGTGTTTCATTTTTCCAATGACTGTTCAATTCTTTCAAATTCTACCTCATTACTTTCAAGATATCCATTTGAAAGGGCAATCAAATCTTGAATGAGTAGTTTTTCAGGGAATTGTTGAGCAATCAAAGTATGTTTCTTTGTTTTTGATCCAATTTTTTGTAATTCAACAAGTGATTCAAACGACAAGATTTTATAGTAGCTTTTTTCATTTGAAAGTTTTCGATAAATAGGGAAAATCATAAAATGGTAGGTTATATGAGTTCAATTTTTCTATGTCGCTTATTCATACTTTCAAAATTACATCTAATTCTACTATGCTTCCAAAAAAGCCAGCTTTGTGTTTTTCAGGTTAAGCGAAAATTAAATAATTGCTTCTGTTTTTTTGACAGCATCATTATTTATCAGCGTGTAGTTGTAATTTCGTTGCTGGGGTATGATAAGCATTTAATTCACATTAGTAAATCGCTCAAAAATTTTTTAACTTTGAGCAAAACTCTTATTTATGTATTCAAATCTCAAATTAGTTCTTGTTTTTTTCGTATTTTCATCTTCTTTCTTTGCACAAAAAACCGTTGGAATATTTTATGCTGGATTGCGTTTAGAAGAACCTTTGGTCAATGATATAAAGACTGCCAATCCGTCAAATAATGTAACAAATAGATTTACTTCTAAAGCGCTTTTCCCTCAATATTTAATTGATTCTTTGAAACAGGAAGTTATTCGGTTTTCTTCAACTATTTCGGGCGGAAAAACAACATATATATACAAGATAAACCCTTCGTTAGACACTGTATTTACTATGTCTGGTGGTGAAATTGAAGGATTTCCGCGTAATTCAAAAAAAACTGCCATACTCTCTGGTTGCGATGAATACTTAGATATTCGAATAACCTTATTGAGTAAAGGAGGCAATGAAGTTTTGATACCATCAAGTAAACCTTCTCGCTACAAACCCTCCATGCTCGTTTCTATTTCTAAATTTGATAAAAATGGCGTTTTACTGAAGAAATACAAATACAATTACACTGAATTTCATTGGAAAGCCAAGGCAAGAAAATCTATTTTTGTAAAACAAGTTACTGATCGAAGAAATACTTTACTACATCCGGAAGATATATACCTCCTAATTCGGAAGGGAATTGAAATGACCGAAGAAAAAATCGAAAACAATGAGTAAGAAACTGTACCTAAAAATTGGTAGTGATCCGAGTAATGACATTGTAATCGAAAACATTGATTCATTTCACCTTGAATTGTTTCGGGATACAGATGGCAATGTCTTCATTTCTGATTTGAATACTCAAAAAGGAACTCGTGTCAATAGTACAAAACTTCTTGATTTCATTCAATTACATGAAAATGACCGAGTTTACTTGGCTGAAAGTGTTTTTTTCAATTGGTCACAGGTTATTGAAAAGTATGATAATCCTCCTTCAAAAGCAAAGTCTACTACAACGAAAAAAAAAGAGAAAGCACCTTCGGTCAATCAAAAATCGAAAAAGCAGGATTACCTTGAAATCGCAATCGTATATGGTGCAATACTACTGATGTTATGGATTATTAGTCTTTGGCTTTAGATCCGAAATTTTAATTGCATATTTACCCTCTTTCGGATTGTAGAAAAAACGGTATTCTTCTTCATTTAATTTTTCCAACTTAGGTTCGTCTACATTATAATCTTGCTTTTCTTCGGCTGGTATAATTTTCGCCTTCATCACGCGAATATCTTTTGGTAAACTTACAGCAGTTGTTTCATAAACCAAGTGTACAGCATTCGCATCTGCTGTGCCGAAACCATCAAAAACCTTCCACCCAAAAACTAGCTTAAGCTTCTGATTTTTAATAGTATAAATGTGTTTGAAGCAGCTATTTCGGATTCGATAAGAAATTACAACATCTGAATAGGCATCACTCATGACTTTTTCAAAAGATACTTTCAGTGGTGAAATAGGCGTAGATGGTATTTCCATTGGTCCGCTCATCGTTCCAGTGGCCCCATCATAATAGAACAAATAGTTGTACGGTCCCATATAACCTATTTCAGCTACCTTACCGGGATTTTTCGATTGAGCTGCTTTTTCTACCGCAAATTGATAGCGATTAACAGTAACAACGGCATCCTCACTATTGTCTCCATCTAATTGACTTTTGAAAATTTCAAGTTTGTATTTTTCGGAAGGTAAAATTTCCAATTTAGACTCAATAAATCGCTTGGCAATTGCTTCTACGGGTTCTTTTTTTTGATTGTTTTGGGTTGTTTCCTCCTCAGAGGTTTCCTCTACACACGCGGTAAAAAGAAAGCCTAGTAAAACAAATACTGTGAATTTTGATAGCCAATTGTTCATATTGCGAAGGTAATTAATTTTTGTTTTGGATAATTTTAATTCGAATTGAAGCATTAATTCCGAATTCTTCTGTATCTTCATTTTCCGAAACGGAAAAATATGCTTCGTAGAAACTTTTTTTTGATTTTCTTGTGTTTTTTTTGTGTTGAATTAGCTTATTCTCAAGCCATTCTCTCTGCGACAACTAAAACAGACCTGCAAGAACTTGAACGCATTGTTAAAAATGAAGGTCAGATTCCCCAAAAATATTCTACGTTGAATTTGTACATTTCTCCACAAAAAAGTAGTACCTATTTTTCTTTTGTATGTAAGTCAGGGGAGATGAAATTTGATGAGTTGCGTTCAAAAGGTTATTGGTTGGGTGGTTTTATCGCAGATGATCCGACAAATCTAACTAGTTCTTCAGGAATTTTTTCGCTAAGGCTTACAGCAAATCAACTTCAGGATCTATACTCAGATTCGTTTTCTGGAGTTTATGTTGAATTGTCTCAAAAAAATCAGCCAAATTTAGAGAAGGCGTTAAAAGATACTAGAGCAGACAGTGTGCAACTAGGTATTGGTTTACCTGAAGGTTATACCGGAAAGGATGTGTACATTGGGGTAACCGATTGGGGATTTGATTATTCGTCGCCTATGTTCTATGATACAGCGTTGCAACAAACGCGAATTGTAGCTGCGTGGGATCAGTTTAAATTGAGCGGTCCGGCGCCGGTAGGTTTTGGTTATGGGACTGAATATTCTACACCAGCAACTTTAATAGCTGCAGGTTCGGATACGGCAAATATTTATTCGTATGCAACACATGGAACCCACGTTGCAGGTATCGCAGGAGGTTCTGGAGCTGGAACGCCAAATAGAGGAATGGCATTTGAGTCCAAATTTCTTTTCGTGACTTTTTTGGTGGATGTTGCTGCAGTGCTTGATGCTTGGGAATGGATGTATCAAAAAGCGCAGGCTGATGGAAAGCGCTTGGTGATTAATATGAGTTGGGGGTTGTATCATTTTGGCACTTTGGATGGCACTTCTCTATTAAGTCAAGCAATTTCTGCTTACACAGATTTAGGAGTTGTTTTTGCCAATTCAGCTGGGAATAACGGGAATGTGAATTTCCATATTAAAAAGCAATTTAACAATGATTTATTAAAATCTAAAATTGATTTTTACGCGTATTCTTCTAATCCTAATATGTGGGGACAAAGTGTTCATGCTTGGGGTGAACCTGGAAAAAGTTTCGCTGCTGGTATTAGTGTAACGAGCAATTTGAATTTACCTTTGGTTGAAAGCCCACTTTATGCTACAGATACTACCAACTCTTATATAGATACATTCTTGGTTACAGGCATTGATACCATTTGGTACAATATTTCTGCGGATAGCGCTCATTATTTGAATAATCGCCCAACGATGCGTTTACGTGTGAAAAACACGAATACTTCCTTAAAAGTAGTATTGAAATCTACAGCGCTTTCGGGAACTGTTCATTATTGGAATGTAACGGAATTAATCACAGATGTTGGTAACTGGGGGATGCCTTTTTCTGCCGTAGGAACTGGAAGTACAGCTGGTGATAATCAAAATGGGATAAGTGAGCCTTCTTGTTCAGATGATGTTATCAGTGTGGCTGCATATGCTACTCAATATCAAACTTCAGGCACGTCAATGGCAGGTGGTGCAATAGCTTCATTTTCGAGTATTGGACCTCGCTATGATGGTGTAATGAAACCAGACATTTCTGCTCCTGGAGTTTCTATAATTTCTTCTATGTCTTCTTACACTGACGCATCGTTTACTTCAGTTGCATCAATTCCATTTAATGGTCGAACCTACCATTTTGCTAAGTTATCCGGTACATCTATGGCATCACCGATGGTTGCAGGCATTGCAGCATTGATTTTAGATGCAAATCCCTATTTGTCTGCTCGACAAGTAAAAGAAATCATCATGCAAACTGCTCGACAAGATAACTACACCGGTGTTATTCCTGTTGAGGGAAGTCCACGTTGGGGAGCAGGAAAGGTCAACGCATATGCTGCTGTTCAATTAGCTCTGGTGACCGTGGGACAACAAGAAATAAAGAATGCAGTTTCATGGTCTATTTATCCAAATCCTGTGGCTGAAAATCTTAACATTACTAATTTACCGACTATGGATCAAGAAGTTGAAATCATTGATATTACTGGAAAAGTTATTCGCAAAAAAGTGGAAAACAATTCGATATCGCTTCAACATTTAGACTCAGGTACTTATTTGTTGAGGATTCAGATTAAGGGTAAAATAGAGCAGCAAAAATTCATCAAATTATAACATGGAGATACGCCTACTTCAAAAAAATGAATTGCATGTTGTACGAGATTTAGCGCATAAAATCTGGCCTTCTACCTATTCCCATATTATTTCTCAAGAGCAAATTACGTACATGTTGAATTGGATGTATAGCCTGGAAACCCTTGAGGAAAATAATGATGCTAATCATGCTTTTTTTGCCGTTTTTGATGCTGCGGAGCCACTCGGATTTACAGATTTAGAGTTGAATAGTCCAGAAGAGTATTGGATGAAACTTCAAAAAATTTACGTACTTCCCGAAAAACAAAAATTGGGAGTTGGATTGGCATTGATGGATTGTGCATTTTTATTTGCACAAGAAAATGGTATTAAGCATATTACACTGCAAGTCAATAGGAATAACAATGCTGTTTCCTTCTATGAAAAACTTGGTTTTTTTGTATCAGATGAACAAGATTTTGACATTGGAAATGGGTATTTTATGAATGATTTTGTGATGCAAAAAGATTTGTAAAAGATGAAAGCCTTGCGTTCTGTTCTTGTT
>JBIKQS010000140.1:0-6117 GCA_044349575.1 Crocinitomicaceae bacterium | reverse complement strand
TTTCATGTAATGCTAAATCTATTTTAATATGACTATTTTGTTCAGGATTAACCCCATGCTTAAATGCATTTTCAATAAATGGAATAAGTAACATTGGTGCAATTTGGTGAATGGTAAAGTTACCATTAATGGTGTAATCTAACTTTACATTTTTATCTAATCGAATTTTTTGAAGCTCAATGTAATTGTTAATATAGTTTATTTCTTCTTCTAATAACACAAAATCCTGTTGTGTATCTTTCATTGTGTAACGCATTATATCAGATAATTTGTTCACCATTTCAGCAGTTTTAGGAGATGTATCTAAGGCAATTGCATAAATATTATTTAACGTATTGAACAAAAAATGAGGATTAATTTGTGATTTGAGAATAGCAATTTGTGCAGAGAATTTTTCTCTTTCAGCTTGTTTCAATCTATCGTTGAATGCCAATGTCAATGAGGTCACTAAAGTTATGGCAAGCAATAGAAATGCATTGGCTTGTGCAAACGGTCTGATATAACGTAGAAAGGGATTCGCAGCAACTAAATCATCCGGAGAAAATCCAAAAACTTTAAAAACCAAAAAAGAAAAAAGAAAAGAAAAGAAAATACTACACAATAAAGTACTGATGTACAGAAAGTAACGTTTATGAAAAAGAAATTTCGGGATTAAAATAAAATAATTTAAATAGAATAACAAAATGTTAGCGGCTCCCATTATACCAATGGGTAAAAATGGTTTTACTGTTAAAATAGGAGAAAAGGATTTAGAAGTTTGATAAGTCCAAAAAAAAGGAACTAAAAATAAAAGACACCATCCAATGACATGTACAGATACCTTGGTAAAGTTTGACCTCATATTCAGAATAATTAAACCGTATTTTCGGCAAAATATACTTTTTATTTTGTTTGCGCTATTTTTTTGCGACGTATCATGTTAATTTTGCGAAGAATGAAAATTGAAAAACCTGCGTCGGTCAATTATAGCAATATCATTTAATAATTTTAAGAGATTTTCTATTTAAGAATTACTCTATCTGAACCAATTTTTCAATAACGACAATCAACCCCCTTCCAAATCAGGCTTTGTCTTGACCTATCAAAAAGAGCGTAAAGGTTCGATAATTTGATGTTCCTGTCTAAAAGGCTTGCCTGAGTCATTTGGCTCAGGTTTTTTTATGCCGTAAACTCGAGATAAGTATTTTGATAAATCCAATGGTATAAAATTCCTAAAAACAAATCAGGATAATAAGTTTTAGGAATTTTGTTGACTTTGTTTTATAAAACATTTGTTCGGAAGCGTTATTTAGATAAACTATCTGTTCTCAAAGATAAGAATTTCATCAAGGTAGTATCTGGTGTTAGAAGATGTGGAAAATCAAAGACAAAGTAACCTTAGAAAGAGAATTGACACCGCTAAATACCATTCCAGACCATTTTGAAAAATTATTGATTACAATGGATTATGATACTGGAACATATAATGGAATAAAAAAAATAAATGCCATAGACTGGCTCCTAAATAAATAAAAGTAATCCACTTCTTTGAAATGCCCTTACAAAGAGCTAAATTCAAGAACTTCAACTTGTTCCAACCCCTCCCATATTAGGTTCGATAATTGGACGTATTTCTACTAAACACAACTTTGAACTTCTATAAATCTTGGATTATTGGTTATCCAAAATATTTTAGAAAGTAAAGAAGCATTTTTAAAAGGATTCTAAAATTTAAAAAATAGTAAGATAAACGTATTTTGACCTTGGTAAAATTGTATTTTTACAATCCTTAATTTTGTTTTCATGGATAATTTTTTCTATCAATCAGATCAGTTGGAAACCATTCTTGTTGTGGATGACTCGGTTGAAAATTTGCAAGTACTGACGGCCCTTTTACGCGACAAATACAAAGTTAAAGTAGCAAAAAGTGGAGCTAAAGCAATCGAGATTTTAGAAAGTGACTCATCTGTTGATTTAATACTATTGGACATCATGATGCCTGAAATGGATGGCTATGAAGTTTGTGAAAAAATTAAATCTTCGTCTTCAACAACAAAAATCCCTGTTATTTTCCTTACGGCCCTCAATGAATCATCCGATGAAACCAAAGGGTTTAAAGTAGGCGGTGCTGATTTTATTACCAAACCGTTTAATGCGGATGTGGTGCTAGCTCGGATCAGAACCCATCTTGAACTTCAAAAGGAGCGAAAAAGAGCCGATAATTTATTGCGTGTATTATTGCCTGAAAATGTCATAACAGATCTTATGGAGAAAGGGAGTTATGAACCTGAAACCCATTTAAATACAAGTGTTTTATTCTGTGATTTGGTCGGTTTCACGGCAATTAGTGCTGAAATCACACCTCATGAACTTATACAAGAACTAACTGAAATTTTCACTGCATATGATGAGTTAGCTCAATTATATCAAGTTACCCGTATTAAGACTATTGGCGATGCATACATGGCTGTAGCAGGGATTGGTTCAACGAGTCAAGAGCATGCAACTAACTTGGTTAATTTTGGATTAGGAATGGTTGAATATTTATACTCCAAAAACAGTGAAAGTTCAATTGAATGGAAATGCCGGATTGGAATCCATTCGGGAGAAATTATTTCTGGCGTGGTAGGAAAATCAAGATTTCAATTCGATGTAATGGGAGACAATGTGAATATTGCGGCGCGTGTTGAATCGAATGGTCGCCCCATGTCGGTTGCAATTACTGAAGAAACAAAATCGTTACTATTACCGGAACAATTTCAATTTGAATCAGTAGGATCCGTTTATCTCAAAGGAAAGGGAAATCGTGAACTATTTTTTGTGACGTCGAGATACTAATTTAACTTTCTGTTTAAGAATGAATTTTAGATACTATCCATTAAACTGCATAATCAATAGTATTTAGATAATGGATGCGATTGCTCTTTCTTGCGTGAAAAATCAACCTAAATAATTTCAGCAGATTAATTACTGAGTAATCTGAGTAAGGCTTTACTTATAGCTTTTGAAGCAACTGGGATGGTTGCTTTATAATCTGGCAGATAGGTAGAAGTATGCAATTTTGGAAAAACGCAAGAGTCAGGTTCCGGACATTTATCGAGGTCATCCATCCTTGTTCCAATCCAAAGCATATAAGATTTTTTATTGAGTTCTTGTCCGTAAACACCAAAATCTTCGCCTATCATTTTTGGAGACATTTTAGCTGTTGGAATTTGGTTAGCAAGCATGACGTCATACAGCATTTTTCCAATTTCAGGATTATTGAAAACGGGTGGAATCGACATGTCTAATAAATCATACGTTGGATAATCGGTTGAATCTAATCCAGCGCTCGCCGCAATCCCATTTCCAATTTCTTTTAATCGTTGAAATATTACTTTTCTAGACTCCTTAGAATAAGAACGAATTGTTAATTTTAGTGTCACCTCAGAAGGAATAATATTGCCCACTGTTCCTCCGTTAATTGCACCAACCGTAATCACCGCTGGATCATTGGAAGGTAAATTACGGCTTATTATTGACTGTAATTCTGTAATAAAATAAGCGGACAGAAGCACTGGATCTACTGCACGGTGGGGTTCTGCACCATGACCACCTTTACCCTTTATGGTAATATTCATCATGTCTACTGATGCAAAGGCATATTGATCACAAAATCCAACAGTTCCACTGGCTAATTCAGGTGTGTTGTGGAAAGCAATTTGATAATCAACAGCCGGTATTTTTTTAAAATTTTCTGAAGCTAAAACAGCACGTGCTCCTTGCCCCGTTTCTTCTGACGATTGAGCCAAAAAAATTAACGTTCCCTTCCATGTTTTTCTATTCTTCATCATGTATTCTGCAACATCTAACCAGGTAGCCATGTGTAAATCATGTCCGCAAGCGTGCATTCCAACAACTGATTCGTTTGAATTATCTTTTGCTTTTGGCGCAAAAGGAGCACCCGTTTGTTCCGTTATTGGAAGAGCGTCCATATCGGTGCGATACATTATAACAGGTCCTTTCCCGTTTTTTAGTACTGCAGCGAAAGAATGAAACCCAAGTGAATCAACAATATCATACCCCATTTCAGAAATGGTGCTTTTTAAAAATTGTGCCGTTTTCGTTTCTTGTCCACTTAATTCTGGATGGCTATGCAAAAATTGATATCGTTCAACTGAGATGCTCGATATTCCTTGTGAAATGACCTGATTAATTTGAATAAAAAATAGAAAGACGCCAAAAAGCGCCTTCAAGCAAAAGCTATTTAACATGGAATTATCCTTGTTTAATCATTTGCGCAGAAATTGTTAATTGAACCTCTTCAGAAAGAGCCAATCCACCATCTTCTGTAGTTGCATTCCACGTTAAACCAAATTCATTTCGATTGATTAAACCTGAAATTTCAAACCCGGCTTTACGCTGTCCGTATAAATCTAACGCTGTACCTGTAAATTCAACTTTCAAAGTTATTGGTTTTTCCACTCCACGAATCGTAAAATTACCATTCAAATCGTAAATATTACCTTCCTTCCTGCGAATACCAGTTGACTCAAATTTCAACGTTGGATTATTCACTGCATCAAAAAAATCATTACTTCTTAAATGGTCATCACGGTGATCATTTCGTGTATTGATGGACGAAACCTCTGCTTCAAATTGAATCTGCATATCTGAAAAATCAGGAGCATCGGAATACATCGTAGCTTGATACATATCAAATGTACCAGATACATTTGTAATAAGCATGTGTCGCACTTTGAACATTATTTCACTGTGCATAGGGTCAATTAACCAAAGTTGTGTCGGCATTTTATTTTGTTTTTATAGTATTAAATTTATCCATCGCTTCTTCAAAATCAAAGTTATTAATAGAATTCGAAACATCCATTAGTAATTCAACTAAAGAATCATTTAGTTTTATCTTTTCGATTAAATAATTACATTGTTCAATTGAAACAGGATCATTATCAGCAATCCCAATTCCAAGTTTATTTAGCATTTCATCTAGTTCAACATCAGAAACCTCAATTTTACTCGTGATGGAGGTTTTTTCCAAGGAAGCAAGAAATACATGAATTCGATCTAAGTATATTTCTAACACATTGGCAACTTCTTCCAATTTATTTTGTAAGATAGGAGTAAAGTTCAAACTACCTCCTTTAATATGAACTTTAAAATCCATGGTCAGTTGCTGGGCTAATTTGTATACTTCTGTTATCCCTATGTTTCCAGATACTCCTGCGAGGGTATGTAGTAACATTCCTGTTTCATCCAATCTATTTTGTGCGTGTAATTGTTCAGCCTTTGCTTTAAAATTTCCGTAATTTTCAACGAACGTTCTTAATAGTTTTAAATAGACTTCTTCTTTACCCGCAGCTCTCCTTAGACCAGTAATTGTATCTATTCCTGCAATATTAATGTTATTTACGATAGATTCGGGAATCACCTTATCCTTTGCAAGAAATTGTGGCTGTTCAATAAGTGATTGAGGCACCAGGAATTTTCTCAACGTCAAATATAAAAACTCAGGATCGATTGGTTTTGTTATATGGTCATTCATTCCTGCAGCCAAACTTTTTTCCCGTTCTCCTTTCATGGCATGTGCAGTCATTGCAAGAACAGGTAAATCTTTAATATTCAGCTCCTCTCGTATTTTTCTAGCTGCTGTTAATCCATCCATTACAGGCATTTGAATATCCATCAAAACCAAATCAAAATTTGATTCTTTCAATTTTTCAATTGCTTCGGCTCCATTCCAGGCGCTATCATATAAAATCCCAACATCCTTTAGTAGCTCCATAGCCAATTCCATATTTATCTCATTGTCTTCAACCAACAAAATGCGTTTCCCTTCAAGGGCGGACTTATGATTTGTATCATTTTGTTTATTGAGTTTATGAGCGGCCACTTTTTTCTTTCCAAGTTGCAATATCCTATTTACAGAATCAAATAATGCAGAAGGATTTACCGGTTTAATAATCAAACCATCCACCTCATTATCTCTTGCAGCTTTGCGCACAGTGTCTAGTCCATATGCTGTTACCATAAGTACAGCCGGTATTTGGCCCTCATGTTGCTTTTTGAGTTCGTTCACTAACTCTAGTCCATCCATCCCTGGCATTTGCCAATCCACAACCAAAAGTGAAAATGGATCTT
>JBIKQS010000139.1:0-6151 GCA_044349575.1 Crocinitomicaceae bacterium | reverse complement strand
AGGTATTTGTGGGTTACTTATTACAGAAGAGATTGGGATCCCAAAGCAGAATCACCCTCTGCGGTGGCAATCATCGACACAAAGAAAGACGAAATTGTGCGCGTAATGCCTAGCGGACCACTACCAAAAATGATTGCTTGTTCAGGAGACAACAAGTATATTGCTGTAACTCATTGGGGAGATAATACGGTAGGTTTAATTGATGTTTCGAGTAATGACCCGATGGACTTTAAGTATGTTTCTCATATTGTAGTTGATAATCGTTTGAGCATGAATTTTTCTTCTGGTTCAGATCGCGATACAGATTGCGGAAATTGCCTGCGAGGAACTGTTTTTACACCTGACAATAAAAAAATTCTCATAGCTAAAATGTCAGGAAATGGAATAGCTGTAATTGAGGTTGCAACACGCAAATACTTGGGAACAATTGTTGGTGCTTCTGCTAATTTGCGTCATTTAATCATAAATCAAGGATATCTAATGTTGAGTTCTAACAGACACGGCCTTGTTCAAAAGGCAAAATTAGATGATATTTTTTCCCAAAATTTTGATGAAAATAACGAAATTGTCTTTAATAAATGGGAAACAGTGACGGTAGGTCCAGGTGCTCGAACAATTGACATTACGAAAGATGGAAAGTACATTTTTGCGTGTGTAAATGATGCGTGTAAGGTATCGGTTATTGATGCCCTAACCATGAAAAAAATCACGGAAGTTGATGCTGCAAAATTTCCTGTTGGAATGTCTTTATCTCCTGATGGGAAACAACTTGTTACAACTTCACAAGGTAAAAGCTCTTCGCCGGGTTCTGGAAATACAGTAATGGTTTTTGATGTGATTTATGAGAAACCATAAACTACAGTAGGGTTTCACAACAACTTAAATTGAAGAAAACGAATATTTTAATTGCTGATTAAAGTCGTTTAGCATCAAATCTACGAGGAGAATTCCTTAACTTTACAAACGAATTAAGTTATGGAAAATCACAAAAAACTACAGATATACAACAGTTTAACTGGAAAAAAGGAAATCTTTGAGCCTTTATTTGAAAACCATGTAGGAATGTACGTTTGCGGTCCAACATTGTACAGCGAGCCGCACATGGGTAACATGCGCACATTTATCAATTTTGACCTTATTTATCGGTATTTTTTGCATCTTGGATATAAGGTAAAATACGTTCGCAATATCACAGATGCTGGTCATATTACCAATAGTGCTGGTCAGGAAGAAGATAGCATCGGAAAAGCCGCTCGTTTGGAACAACTTCAATCGTTGGAAATCGTTTATAAATACAATGTTAAGTTTCAAGAATTACAACGCATTTATAACTTACTTCCGCCAAGTATTGAACCAACTGCGACGGGACACATTCAAGAACAAATTGAAATCATTGAAAAAATACTCGAAAATGGGTACGCATATGTCGTAAATGGATCTGTTTATTTTGATACTAAGAAATATATGCAAGATTTCAATTATGGAATCTTAAGTGGAAGAAAAGTTGATGAATTAGAAAACGAAACGCGAACATTGAATGCCCAAGATGAAAAGCGATTTTTTGCAGATTTTGCTTTGTGGAAAAAAGCGAATCCTGAAGATATGCAGATTTGGCGTTCTCCTTGGGGAGATGGAAATCCGGGGTGGCATATTGAGTGTACAGCCATGAGCACCAAATATTTAGGTAAGCATTTTGACATACATGGAGGAGGGATGGATTTGAAATTCCCACACCATGAAGACGAGATAGCACAGAGTTGTGGATCGTTTGGATGTAATCCTGCAAAATACTGGATGCATGCTAATATGCTCAATGTAAACGGTCAGAAAATGAGTAAATCTTTTGGTAATTATTTCCTGCCAAAAGAAATTATTGACGGAACAACATCTCTTTTCAAAAAATCATATCCTGCCAATGTTCTTCGCTTTTTTATGATGCAAGCCCATTACAGAAGCACACTTGATTTTACCGAAACAGCATTGGATGCAGCTGAAAAAGGTTTTTCCAGATTGTGTGAAGGAATAAAATTATTGGATAAAATTTCAGTTTCGGAAAAATCATCCTTTGATGTTCAAGCTGTAATTCAGAATTTTTACGACGCTATGAATGACGACTTTAATGCACCAATTTTAGTTGCTAACTTATTTGAAGCCGTGAAATTCATCAATTTAATCAACGATGGTAAGGAAACTATATCAGCTAGTGATAAAACAGAATTAGAAAAGGAAATGGCTTGTTTCGTAAATGATGTTTTAGGCTTAGAAATGTCGATTGGTTCAACAGATGCCAAGTTAAATCCTGTAATGGATTTGGTTATCGAATTGCGTCAGCAAGCAAGACAGACGAAAGATTGGACAACTTCAGACAAAATACGAGATGGACTAGCCGCAGCTGGAATTGTTATTAAAGATGCTAAAGATGGAACAACGTGGAGTTAATAAAATGGTTAAACACTAATCTCGCGTGATAATAACTCAAAATTTACACCTTTTTTGGATTGGTTTTAAGTCATACTTTCAGGCATTCTTTTTTATTATTCGTCACGGTTTCTTTTTGTATTTGGTAATCCCTTTTATACTTTTATTTGTAATATACAGATACGGGTATGTTCTTCAAAATAATGTTTTTGAGTCAAAATTAGATTCAATCAATAGTCTGGTGTGGTATTTAATTTACGGGTTGGTGGAAGTTACCATAGGAATGGTATTGATGTACTTTGCCAAATACATGGTGGTGGCTATTCTCTCTCCGTTGCTTGCGCATATTTCAGAAAAAACTGAACGAATACTCACCAAGGAAAAACAAAAATATACATGGAATCAATTTAAGGAAGACATAATTAGAGCTGTAAAATTAATGATCAGAAATTTGATGTGGTATTACATTTATTTTGTAGTCATTCAACTCATTGCCTATATCTTTTGGGAAAAACCAAGTGAAAGCCCCTTACAATGGCTAATAGTTTTAATCGCTTCTTATTACTATGGATTCAGTTTTTTGGATTATGTAAATGAACGTCGCAGGAGAAATGTAAGTGAGAGTATTCTTTTTATACGAAAGCACAGTGGATTGGCCATTTCTATTGGTTTGATTTATTATATAATGATTTTTGTACCGGTTGATCTTCGAATATTTTTTGAATATACGTTAACCTTGGACAATACTTTTGAACTAATTCGTCAATTATTTTGGTGGATATTAGCCGCCTCCGCACCTATAATGGGTATTGTTTCTGCAACTTTGGCCATGTATGAAATTGATAAACCTACAATACAAAATATAAGCGAAACCATAGAAAAAGAAAATAATTAATGAGTTTGACGATTGAATATAAGAGAGTATTAACTTCACAAAGCACAAAACTATTTTTTGCTTTTTTGTGTGTTATCTTTTCTTTGAATATATTTTTCGCTCAAAAAATTAATCAGGCGGAATATAAAAACTTAATTCAAAAGCAAGTTTCAAACGCAACACTTCAATCTGAACTTCAAAAAATTCATGAATTTGTTATTCTTGGTAAATACGATAAATCGTTAGCGATTATTAAAAAACACAGAAATAGAAAAGAGATATCTCCCGCCATCAGAACCTATCTTTCTTCCATTGAATATGTAAAGGGAAATTATCGTATTTCCGAACAACTTTGTGACAGCGTAATACAGGATCTTGGAACTAATACTAATAATGCTTTTTATATTCGGGCATTGAATTACAAAGCCAAGGCAATTTCTGCTTTAGGGGATAATAAATTAGCCGGTGAATTAGTTGAAAAAGCGATAAAGCTATCCGAGCAAAACAATGATAAGTATATGCTTGCCTCTAGTTACTATTACAAAGGTGTCTTCTACTCTGAAACTGGAAAATTTAATGAATCAATCACTAGTTTAGTAAAATCAAAGGCGTTAAATGAAAAACTTGGCGACAAAATTAGTTTGGCCGCAACACTATCATTTTTAGGCCTTTCAAATTCACACATCGGAAAATATGCAGAAGCTATTGATCTAATTAATGAAAGTATTATTATCCGTTTAGAGATAGGTGATAGGCGAGGATTGGCAAATTCTTATCTCAATATGAATAAGGTTTATACCGAGCTAGATGACCGAGAAAAAAGACTAGAATATGAAAATAAAAGCTTAGTAATTTGTCAAGAAATTGAAGACCAACAATGCATCAGCGGTAGACTTACGAATATAGGAGATATTTATTTTTTAGAAGGGAATTTCAGCAAAGCAATCAGCTATCAAGAAAGGGCATTAAAAATCGCTAAAAAACTCAAGATAAAGTATCGAATTGCGGAAATTCATTTTCATTTTTCACAAATTTACAATGCTCAATTAAATTTCACGAAAGCCCTTTCTCATATTGATACTTGTGTACAACTTCGAAAAGAAAATCAAAATAATGAGGGGTTGGCAAACGCTTTAGTACTTAGAGCTCAAATATTTATGAATCAAAAGTCGTTGTTTGATGCACAAGAATCAGCCGAAAATGCACTTGAAATAGCTACACAATTCAATTTGATTCACGTTAAAAGAGATGCTCACAAAATACTAGGAAACATTTTCGAACAAAAAGGAGATTTCTCAAAAGCATTTTTTCATTTAAAAGAATTTCAAATTGTAAAAGATAGTTTATTCACAATTGAAAAATCTAAGGTATTCATTCGAAAAGAATTAGAAAAAAAATACCAGCTTACGGAATTGAATAATAAAAAAGCGCAAGCATTAAAAGAAATTGAATTACGCAACCAAAAACAACGAATGAATCAATTAATTTGGTTAGGTATCTTGGTGATCATCTCTTTATCTGTAGTAGTTTATTTAATTTATAACAAGTATCAGTCTCAACGAAAAATTAATTCTGTTGTAACTCAGAATCAAGAACTTAATTCGCAAATTGTTAATCTCGAAAAACAAGCTATTTTTTCTCAAACCATTGCTACCGTAGCACATGAATTGAATACCCCTTTAGGCGTTATCCTTGCGGGTCAAAATGAACAACAGAATATTATTGATAAATTGCTTGCAACCGCACAAAAAACTGTTTCAAACCAGGAAAAAGATTTTATAGAATTTATTGTAACACAGGGACTGTTTTTTGTAACGAATAAATCAGGTCTTGAAAAACGAAAACAAGCCTCTAGAATATACGATTTTCTTTTGAATTCTACGGAATGGAATACCGAAAATAGCACCTCATATTCACTTTTACTATCACAGTGGGGAATGGACGAAGAACAGTTAAACCAGGTTCTTGATAAAATAGTTAGTCAAAAAATATCTGTAGAAACTTTGAGTTTACTAGATCTCATCATTAGAAATAAGGACCTATCAAAAGCACTTGATAATTCAATTTATTCCGCTCGAGAAGTAGTAAAAGAGCTTAATAATCTTAGCATCAATAAATTAAATACGTATAACCGCTCTGAGTTTTCAATTTTAAGCTCACTGAATAAAGTAATTGAGATTAAAGGATTCAACACAATTTCCGATTTAACCATAGACATCCTTATTAATAAAAATCAAAGTCTTATTTTGGATGAAAAGCTATTTTTTCAAACGGCAAGTTTGATTTTACAAAATATGGTTGAAGCGTTCACTGGCACTTCAAAAAATGCGCGTGTAGTCATTGAATACAAGCAAAGTGATAAATACGATGAGCTAAGTTTTAGCAATAACGGTGATAAAATACCCGAAAATATACTGAATCAAATTTTTGATCGTTTTTTTACAACCAAAAACAAGGATCAACACCGTGGTTTGGGATTGAGTATTGTTAAATACAATATGGAAAGTTTTGGGGGTGAAATTTTCGTATCATCAACCGATAAAGAAACAAAATTTACTTTGTGTTTTAAAAGAGTTGAATCCTTGAGAACTGAAAGTTAAACTCATATATTAAGTGTCAAATCTATTTATTAGATTGAAATCGTTGAGGAATTCACCGTGTTCATATGCTTGATTTTCAAAATATATTTGCCCTTCTTATATGGTTTCAAGTTGATTAAACCATTTTGTGTTGCAATATTCTCTGAATGAACAATCTTTCCCTGCATATCAACGAGTTCAATTGTAATCGCCTTTATTTTTCGCCCGTTTTTTGAAATTTGCATCTGTTGATTTTCTGTCATCATAGTCGTTACATATC
>JBIKQS010000138.1:0-6161 GCA_044349575.1 Crocinitomicaceae bacterium | reverse complement strand
AGTTTATTCCTTTACCGCTATTTATCAGTGTGTCATTTGGAAAAACTCGTGAAAATCCACCTCCAGCATTTACAAGTGAAAAGGAGTTGCTCATGGAATTAATGGGCAGATTATACAAATATTGATAGTATGCTTCCGTTTTAAAATTCAACCCAGGGCCAAAGGATTTTTCATACCCTAAACCAGAATGTAAACTTCGAGAAAAATCCATTTTTAGGTTATGAGCATTTCCGTTGTTGTCTGGATCGTAGGTATAAGTATAGTATGGCTGAGTTTGGCTATGCAAACCTGCACCTGCAAAAATAGACTGATCTCCTTTCATTCTATACTTCCAACCGATTCTTGGTTCAGCAGGACTCAAACTATTACTCAAACTGAAATATTGCGCATGAATACCAGCCGTAAAGTCCATTTTGTCGTTTATTTTCCACTTCCATTGTGCAAAAGGCTGAATAAGCAAGGCCATGCCGGAGTAATTCCATCGTGTTTTCCAGCTATTTCGATCATCTAAATCTGCAAGTACCGAATCCATCTGACTTAAATACAACACATCAAAATTTACACCTGCTTTGATCAAATGCTGCTTATTTATTTTGTGATTTATGGCTGTGTAGCCTGATAATTTTATTGTTTTGAAATCAAAACCAAGCATATTGAAAGAACTATCTACTCGAATTGTAGTATCACCACCCACAACCTCTAAGCTTCTGTGAAGGTATTCATGTCTCGCATGTTGTTCCTCGAGAGAACCTGCCAATGTTGCTGTTAAATAGGTTTTTTCATTAAGTGATTTCTTATAACTCAAGCCCGAAACATACATGCTAGTTCCAAAATACTGATCGCGGTCTCCTTCTCCATAAAACTCCTTGGAATATTCCTTTTGTTCAGAAATCAATAAATCGATATTACTTTTTCCGCCCATTCCCCACCAAGAAAGCTGTCCACCTTTTTTCAATTTCCAATTGAATTTAAATGCTCCATCTCCGTAAACAGGAACAGCATCTGTTCCAATGGTAATACCCATTTTTTGAAACAACGCTAAACTGGAGTATCGACCCATAACGAGGTAACTAGAATTTCCATTTTTACCCAATGGTCCTTCAGCTAATGCCTCCAATCCAAACAACCCAAATTGACCAGTAAACTCATGCTGATTATTATTTCCATTTCGCAATTTTAAATCGAAAACACCCGAAGTACTATTTCCGTATTCTGCGGGGAATGCACTCATGAAAAAGTCTGAATTTCCCAAAATTTTATTGTTCAAAACTGAAACAGGACCACCTGTACTTCCTGAAACTGCAAAATGCGAAGGGTTTGGAATATCAATCCCCTCTACTCTGTATACAACACCGAGAGGAGAATTGCCTCGAACAACGATATCATTCCGAGAATCATCTGAACCTTGAACTCCTGCAAAATTGGAAGCCATTCTTGCAGGATCCATACGTGAACCAGGATAACGATTGGTTTCTTCCACACTGAACTGCTGAGAGGACAAAACAGCCATTTCGTTTAAAACTTCCCCTTTTTTTCGTGCAGTAACCACAATTTCTTCTTTGGTAACGATCATTTCCAGTAAAGGAATATTGAGCACTAATTCTTTTCCGGTGTTTACTTCAATGAATACTGTGTTTTGTTCATAGGAACTGAGTTTGGCGATAAGCTTATGTTTTCCTACCGGGATTTTCTTGAGCGTGAACTCGCCATTGGCATCTGTTCCACCAATAAAACGATCATTTGTATCATCAGTTATTACCTGAACTCTAACTCCTGATAACGGATAATTTGTTTCAGCATCGAAAACTTTACCACGCACAGTTTGGGTAAGTTGTGAAAAACTTAAAACAGTAGAGAGAGAGAAAATAATTACTAATACATTTTTCATACAGTGAATTTTAAAAATTTAAGTAAATCTAGTGCATATTAATAATTTGATATTCCTTCTCTTAAAAAGTAATTAACAGGATGGTATTAAAATTCAATTAATTCCTTAAAAATCGAATAACTATCGAATATTCTTGCTAATTTCACGCCCAAAGCTAATTGACTTGTTTTATGCAAATTCTCAAAAAATTATTGCCGCATATTATCGCAGTTGTTCTGTTTCTAGGTCTTTCATCGGTATATTTTAGCCCCTTATTTAACGGTTATTCATTACGCCAGGGTGATGTTAAGCAATATCGTGGAATGGCTAAAGAAATTGATGATTATCGAATGATGAATGATGGTGAAGCGATGTGGACCAATTCCATGTTTGGTGGAATGCCTGCCTATCAAATTTCTATTGATCACCCTTCAAATGTGCTAAAGTGGGTTCACAACCTATTGACACTGAACCTTCCCGCTCCAATTGGGATTTTATTTATCTCAATGCTAGGCTTTTACATTTTCGGCTTATGCCTTAGAATTAACCCTTGGTTAAGTATGGTCGGGGCACTTGCATTTGGTTTTTCATCTTTCAATATTTTATACATTGGCGCAGGTCACATTACGAAAGTAACAGCGGTTGCTTATATTGCACCTACATTAGGAGGACTAATTCTTGCATTTAGAGGAAATAAATTATTGGGCGCAACCCTTTTTATGTTATTTTTCGGATTGAATCTAACTGCCAATCACCTACAAATCACCTATTATCTCAGTATTTTAGTAGGAATTGTAGCAATTGGTGAATCAATCCATTTATTAATCAAGAAAAAAGGTCTTGATTTATTAAAAGTTCTTGGACTGTTGTTTGTTGGGGGTATACTGGCAATTATGCCTTCTGCAAGTAATTTAATGACCACCTATGAATACAGCAAATACACAACGAGGGGAGCTACTGATTTGACTATTGAGCCAGACGGTAAAAAGAAAGATGTATCAACACAAAAAGGACTAAATAAAGATTATATTCTTGAATACAATTACAGTCCGGGTGAGTTTTTATCAGTTGCAATTCCAAATGCCAAAGGAGGAAAAGATGATTACATTGGTAACAACGAAAGCGCCATGGAAAATATGGAATCTGATTATGCTGACCAAATTGCGCAAAGCAGTCAATATTGGGGCGGTCAACGATTCAGCGGTGGAGCGATTTATTTAGGTGCAATAATCGTTGGTTTATTCTTATTAGGATTGATTTTCGTAAAAGACTCGCTAAAATGGCCCTTTTTAATCATGGGAATTTTAATTTTTTTCCTTGTAGGAAAAGACAATTTTGTTAATGATTTCTTTTTGAATCAATTTCCGATGTACAATAAATTTAGAGATTCAAAAATGATCTTGGTTTTACTGCAGGTAATTGCCCCAGCCATGGCATTACTTTTTGTGGATAAACTCACTAAACAAGAAGGATTGATTGGAAATCAAAAAACGTGGTTGTTCGGATTTATCGGTGTAGCTGCAATTTTTATTCTTTTGATTTTATCCCCTTCAATTTCTGGTTCATTTATTAAGGATTCTGAGGTAAAACAATTCAGTGATGCAATATCATCAACCAAAGACCAAGCACAAATTTCAATGATAAACGGCATTAAATCAGATTTAATTCAAACGAGAATTTCAATTTTCAGATCTGATGCAATTCGTTCATTTTTATTTTTCGGAATTGCTGGTATTCTGTTATTAGCTACCTTGAAATTTAAAATTAATTCCAAACTTATTTTGGGGATATTAGCTGTTTTAGTTCTTGGTGATCAGATGAGTGTTTGTAAGAGATACCTGAACAACGAGGAAGGAGACATGGGATATGAAAGTTATGAGGAAAAACAAATTGCTCAAACGCCGTACTTGCCTGAAAATGCTGATAATTTTATTTTAACTAATGAAAAAAAATCAATCACAGCGTTTAATTCCAAAAGCCAAGATGTTCTAAGCAAAATGAAAGATTACCAATTGTATTCTCACATTCAAGATGAAGCAATCTTGCAACAAATAGCAAATTTCAGTGTCCTAAATTCCAATACCGACTATCGGGTACTTAACTTCAACAATCCATTCAATGAAACATCTACTAGCTACTTTCACAAAAGTATTGGTGGATATCACGGAGCCAAATTGAAGAGGTATCAGGAATTAATTGATTTTCACATAGGCAATGAGATTCAAGCTGTAAACAGACTTGTAAGTCAAGCTAAAATGCAAAAAATACGTGGATTAGACTCACTTAAAATTGATAGCCAAGAAAAAGCAAAAGCTATTTTTGATACAATTTCTGTATCCGCTATTTCCTTTGCCGACAGCACCCCTATCTTGAATATGTTGAATACGAAATACATCGTACTAGACAAGAGTAAACAACCTGTTGAAAACAGACAAGCAAATGGTAGTGCTTGGTTTGTTTCTACCTATGTAATTGCAAATTCTGCCAACGAAGAAATGAAAGCGTTGAAAGGATTTAATTCAAAGAACGCTGTAGTAGTGAATGCTAAGGAAACGGGTGATTTAACCAAAGGATTTGGGAAGTTTTCAAAATTACCTACGGATAAAATTACCTTAACAAAATACGGTGCTAATTCCATCACCTACACAACAGACTCAAAATCTGAATTACCCGCTGTTTTCAGTGAAATATGGTATCCAGAAGGTTGGAATTGCTACATTGATGGCAAAAAAACTGATAAAATATTCAGAGCTAACTATGTTTTGCGAGGAGCGATCCTTCCTGCAGGAAAACATAAAATAGAATGGAAATTTGAACCGCAAACCTATTATTCATCAAACAACTATTCAATGATTGGTTCTATCGGTTTGATTCTTTCTTGTTTGCTGATTTTCGGTTTGAATATAAAGCAAAATCTTGTCTCAAAAGATTAAATACACGAACAAATTTCAATGCCTAAGTTCACAAAAAAAATCCCTAGACCGATAGTTGAGACTGTATTAAGATTACTAACTAACTTACTCATTTTCATTTATCGCATTCGATTCAAAAGATTAATTATTCGAAATAATACATCGGATCATTTTGTATTCAGAGATATTTTTCTTTTCAAGGAATTCAAACTACCCGTAACAAGCAATCCAAAGCTAATCATTGATACCGGTGCATACATTGGACTTTCATCACTTTATTATTCCTTACAATTCCCCGACGCTAAAATCATCGCAGTTGAGCCAGAATCTTCTAACTTTCAAATTTTAACTACAAACACAGAATTACATCCCAATATTCAACGAATCAATGCTGGAATTTGGTCGAAAAACACACGGTTAAAAATTGTGGATTCTCAATCTGAAAAATGGGCATTTACGGTTACAGAAGCGGATGAATCAGACACTGAAGCGATTAAGGCTGTTACCATTGACGAAATATTGACAGATTCCGGATTTGAAGAAATTGATATCCTAAAAATTGATATCGAAGGTTCTGAAAAAGAAATCTTTAGTCGAAATAGCGAAAATTGGCTAAAAAAAGTAAAAATCATTGTTCTTGAATTGCATGATCGGTTAATACCAGGATGTTCCGATTCTGTTTATAATGCTCTCAAGAAAGAAGAATGGCAAGAATATAAGAAAGGGGAAAAAGTTATATTTATTAAAAAAGAGTTTCAAACCAATTAAGTCTGAACGACGAACCGCACTAAAAATGGAAACAAAAGAATATTGGGATAATTTTTACAAAAAAAATCTTGCTCCTATAACGGAGAGTAATTTTGCTCAAGAAACATTAGCGTTCATACAAAAAAACGAACTTAGTCAACAAAAACTTATTGATTTAGCATGCGGGAATGGAAGAGATACATTTTTTTTCTTTCGTCACGGAATAGACTCTACGGGAATTGATATTTCTGTTCAGCCTACTTCAGATACACCGGTATTCCTTAAAGAAAACATATTGGAATTTGATTATTCTGATTTTCAACTTATTTATTTAAGATTTATCGTGCATGCACTAAAAGAAGCAGACTTAGATATTTTATTGAGTCGTATTAAACAAGCTTCAAAAACGCAATATCTTTTTATTGAAACGCGATCAGCAAAAGGCATTTCAGACGAAATCAAAATTGAAACTTTTTTTAAATCATCAATCGGAGAAGAACATTTTCGAATGCTGTATTCGGAAGCATACCTTACCGAGAAACTTGCTTCGTATTTCCACATCGAACGTGTTGAGGAAAATAGAGGGTTTTCTATTTATAAAAGTGACGACCCCGTATGTATTCGGTACATCTTGA
>JBIKQS010000136.1:0-6197 GCA_044349575.1 Crocinitomicaceae bacterium | reverse complement strand
ATGAAACCCTTAAGTTCAAATGATCAAAAAGATCTTATAGCGTTTTTACTCACGTTGACAGACAAAGAATTTTTATACAATCCAAGGTATCAATTTCCACGTTAGATTTATCTCGATAACCAAAGAGATGGGTTTAAACACTGAATATTTCCACCCGAAACCAGATGTATCTCAAAATGAGCAATAGATACTGAGCCTGATTCGTAGGTGAGTAATGATCCAATTGATTGTTTAGTTGAAACCTTTGTACCAACACTTACATAACATTCACGCAGATTACTGTAAACAGTTCGATAATTGCCGTGTTTAATAATAACTACTTTCCCCGCACCTGGAATAGTAAGTACACTCGATACCTCGCCTTCAAAAACACTTCTTACATTGGCATTTTTGGCAGTCGAAATATCTACACCATTATTATTTGTAAATACATTCTTGATAGTAGGGTGGGGATTTGTTCCAAATTTCTCGGTAATCGTACCACTCACAACAGGAAAAGGTAATTTTCCTTTATTACCTGAAAAATTTGAGCCAAGTGCGCTGGATTCTGGTGTTTCAACAAAAACAACTTCCTCCGACTTTTTGGGAGCTGATTCAGTTTGCTTTTTTTCACTCGTTCCTGCTTTTTTCTTCGTTTCCTTCTCCTTCGATTTTGTTTTGGATTTTGTTTTCTTAGTTTTTGTTGTACTACTTTTTTTCAATTCATCTTGTATAGCAGCATTAATCTTAGTTTTCAGGACCTGTTTCTCCTTTTCATCTTTCGCCAAATTATTGCGCAAAGTCTCCTCTTCTTTCTTGAGCTTTTGATACAATTCTTCTTTAAGTTGTTTATCTTGTTCGATTAGTTCTTTTTCCTTGATTTTTTCATTCAGCGCGAATTCTTTTGTAGTTTTTTCGCTGCTAATTTGCACATATTCTCCTTGAACGATTTCTTGATTTTTACGCAAAAGTTGAAATTGAGTCTTTTCAATTTCTTTCATTTTTTCCAAGTAATTATTGCGGTGTAATGCTTCTGCGTAGGAATGAGCAGAAAAAACAAACATCAGTTTGCCTAATTTATTTCTATTCTTAAAAGCATGCAACAACATCTGTCTGTATTGCTTTTTAAGGTTTTTTTGTCTTTCCTGGATGTGTTTTATATCGTTAGCCTTACCAATCATTTCAAATTCCGCGGCTCTTACTTGCTCATCATAGTTTTTAACTAAGGTTTCTCTCGTAGAAATTTGAGCTTCTACCAATTCTAGTTCGTTTAAGGATGATTGTGCTTTGTTTTTAGTTTTATCTAAAAGTGATTTTGTATTCTTAATCCTTTTTTCAATTTTAACTTGTTCTTTCTTAAGTTTTTCGCTTTTTGATTGGGCATAAACAGAACCCGTGAAAACGATTAAACAAAGGAATACTAAAATGTTAATTGCACTTTTCATAGTTTTCAGGTATTTCGAACTCAATTATTTCAGGAACATTGATTTCAACTGAATTGTATTTAAGTTCAACTTCCATTATGGACTCAGACTTATTGATGACAATTGATACTTTAGCAGGGACTCTAAATCCGATAACATCCTGAAATTCTTCACATTTCCAAACCAACGTTATTGAATCTGATGGGATTGCTAAATTCAATTGCTTCATATAAGTCAAAGAATCGTTGAACAAATAGGCAATGTCGATCCATTTTTGTTCCGAGGATTTTGTACGAATATTTCCGGAAAAAGTTACTAGAACATTCTTTAGTGAATCAGTTTTTGATTGAATTAAATTGTTATCCAGTTTCGTATAATACACGGGTAATCCCAATAAGAGTTCCTCTAATTCAAGCAACTCAAGATCCACTCCGGTAAAGTTTGATACCAGCTCAGCATCACCTTCCATGAAACACTTGGACAAGCGGTTTAAAAGCTGCCCTTTTTCTTTAGTTAAGTGAACAGATGCAGCTTGAAACCCCATATAGCTCGCATTAGCGAAAATCAAACTGTCTTTTTTTACACGAGTTGATAATCGTATGTCCGCACTGAAATCAGGATTGGTTGCAGAAATTCCAGTTTGTATTTTTGAATAAAAAAAATCAGGTCGCTTTTGTATCAATTGCGTAATGAGTGACTCAATCTCCGATGTTTCAACTTGCATTGAATTACCTTGAGCTCTTAGGTTAGTAAGAATAATCAAACCCAAAATTGAAAATATGTATTTAAAATTCAGGCTCATAATAGTTCATTTTTTCAATTTTTTGTTTTAATACCTTGTTGGTTGAACCCAATTCCAACGCTTTTTTCCAATAGATTAATGCATTTACTTTGTCTCCGGTTTTAAAATAGGCATCACCAAGGTGTTCTGTTAACATCTTATCTGCTTTAGTGTCGTAGATTTCCAAAAATAGCGTGAGTGCTTTGTCGAATTTCCCATCTTGAAAATAGACATAGCCTTGTGTATCCCGATACTTTGAAGTGGAATTATATCCAACTACTTCTTCTATTAATCGAGTTGCCAACGATAAGTCAATTTTGTTGTATGCCAACCGATATGCATAATTGTTTTTCAAAATAATATTTTTTTCATCCAAGTCTAAAGCGGCATCGTAATTATCTCTTGCTTTCCCAATTTCTTTTTTCCCAAAGTAAGCTTCACCAAATTGACCATGAAACTCAGCTAACAAAAGATTATCGTTCATTACAAAGTCTATTCCATTTGTTAAATGATCAATCGCTTCATCGTGTTTTTTCAGTTGATTTGCAGATACTGCCGCTAAAAGATAAATGTTTGGTATGTTTGGAAAAAGCTCTAAACAACGCTTAGCATCCTTATTTAAACGGGTAAAATCTTGTAATTCATATTCAATCAATAATATTTCCTGCCAAATTAAATATTTCGATTGGTCGTATTCAATACCTTTTAGATATACATCCAAAGCTTTTTTGGATTGGTTTGTTCGTTGAAGGTAATCTCCTCGAAAGGTATATGCTTTGATATTCTCCGGAAAAACCTCCAAAATATAGAGTGAAAGTTCATCCATAAGTGATTCGGGTGCACGAAGATCAAACAATTTGATGGCCATCATCATACGATCATCGATGGATAGGTCACATTTAATTGCCAATTGATATTGTTCTATTCCTTTAGTTACTTGATTTGTTCTTAAATAATAATCACCTAGTAGTTTTCGTGCATTTCCATTCGTTGGATCAGCTTCTACAAGCTCTTCCATTATTTTGAATGCTTTTTCATCTTGCTTGGTATCAAAATAGTAATCAATTTCTGTGGAGATTATTCGAACATCTTTTGGGTTTTTCTCTTTCGCTATTTCTAGTTCTTTAAGCGCAAGTTTTTCATTTTTTAATTTGAGATATAAATAATATTTACGAATGGATAATGCTGAATTAACCCCAATTTCCTTTTCTGTTTCGTTTAACATATCAATAGCTTCGTTTAGCTTTCCGGTAGCTTCTAGAAGTGCAGCGTATTCAAATAGCCATTCAGCCTTGTGTGGTTGAATTTTCAATAATTTCTTGTAAATCTTAGCGCCATTTTCAGCATCGTTCAACTCTTTGTACATGTACGCAAGCTCTTGTAAATACCACGTGTTGTTTGGGTCTAATTCGGCTGCGATTTTGGTTTGAGTGGATGCATTATCTAAATCATTTTTAATCAAGAAACATTGGGCTAAAGCGAAATGAGGAGCATCTTCTTTTGGAGCATATAACGTAGCAGCTTCTAAACTTTTGATGGCGTCATCTATCTGACCATTCATTTTGAGCCTAAGTCCCTCGTGAAATTTTTGAATGTAATTCTTATTTACTTCTATATTTTCTGATTTTCCAGTTGAGTTTGTGGAAATAGTTTTACAACCGACTAAAGGAACAATCAAAAGAAAATAGAGAACATATTTCATGTACTTAAAGTTGTAATGTTGAATAATCTCCCAAACTCAAATCGTGACTTTTTCCGTTGACCTTTGTGTGAGATCCAATCATTGAGTTAGATAAATTGATTGAATTTAGTTGAGCATTGGTTTGAACGATCGTATTTCGAATTATTGAGTTTATAACGGTCGTTCCTTTGCCTAATGATACATGAGGCCCAATGATTGAGTTTTCTATGACCACGTCTTCGCCAATGTAGCAAGGAGGAATAATTACCGAATTTGAAGTTTTCAGGTCTTTGCTTACCAAATTTTTATTTTTCTCCCAGTCAAATTCCAAAACTCGTTGATTTGTATAGACTGTAACTTCCTTATTTCCACAGTCTAGCCATTCGGATACAGTGCCAGGTTTTAATTTATAACCAGCCTCGGTTAGTCTTCTCAATGCATCGGGAAGTTGGTATTCGCCTCCCTTCATTATGTTATTATCAATCAAGTACTTCAACTCTTGCTTCAATCGATTCCCGTCTTTGAAATAGTAAATACCGATCATTGCCAAATCGGAAACAAATTCTTTGGGTTTTTCAACAAAATCGATAATATTTCCATCAGAATCTAGTTTTACCACACCAAATGCACTGGGATCTTCAATTTGATTTACCCAAAGTATTCCATCAGCCTTTGGATCTAATTTAAAATCTGCTCTGAATAATGTGTCAGCAAAGGCAACAACAACAGGGCCTTCCAAGGCTGACTCAGCGCATAAAACGGCATGTGCAGTTCCAAGTGGATCTAGTTGGTAGTGAATAGTTCCTTTTGCGCCTAGTTTTGCAGCAACTTCTATTAACTCTTGTTCAACTTCTTTCCCGAAATCCCCAATAATAAAGGCAATTTCGTCAATAGGCTCACTGCAGACATCAGCAATGTCTTCAACAAGTCTGTGAACAATTGGTTTTCCGCCTACGGGAACTAAAGGTTTTGGAATAGTTAGCGTGTGAGGGCGCAATCTACTGCCTCTTCCAGCCATTGGTACAATTATTTTCATCTATTAATTTCTTTTAATTTTTAACTCCTGTGCTTCCAAATCCGCCTGTTCCACGATCTGTTTCCGATAAGGTACCAACTAATTCAAATTCAATTTGTTCCACTTTAGAGAAAACTAATTGAGCAATTCGCTCACCATTTTCAACTACGAATGGTTCTGTAGATAGGTTGATTAGAAGTACGCCAACTTCACCACGATAATCTGCATCTATTGTTCCTGGAGAATTTAAAACAGTAATTCCGTTTTTGAATGCTAATCCACTTCTTGGTCTAACTTGGCATTCAAACCCAGCCGGAATTTCAAGAAAAATGCCCGTTGGAATGAGTTTTCTTTCTAAGGGGTTTAAGCAAATAGATTCAATAAGATTTGCTCGAACATCCATTCCTGCTGAAAGCAAGGTCTCATATTTCGGCAAGTCATTTTTGGAGTGATTTAGTACCTTCACTTTCATAAATGGCAATTTAGGATGCTACTTTAAGCATAGAAAATTTTGATTTCGCAAATTGAGTTTCTGCAAATTCTTTTGTTAAACGATAGGTCTTTTTTCCAGAAGATGGTAAGTCAAACATCGCATCTGTAAGTATTGCTTCGCAAATAGATCGAAGTCCGCGCGCACCCAATTTAAACTCAACGGCCTTTTGTACAATAAAATCTAATGCTTCACTGTCAAACGATAACTTAACCTCATCTAACTCAAAAAGCTTAACATATTGTTTAGTTAGTGCATTTTTAGGTTCCGTCAAAATCCTTCTTAAGCTTTCTTCGCTCAAAGGCTCCAAATAACTTAAAACCGGAAAACGACCGATCAGTTCAGGGATGAGTCCAAAACTCTTGATATCTGTAGGATTAATGTACTTCAAGAGAGAGTCCTGTTCAATTTTTTGATTCGCATCCGAGGAAAAACCAATAGTTTGCTTGTTCACTCTACTGGCAATGATATTTTCAATACCATCAAATGCTCCACCACAAATGAATAGGATATTTCGCGTATCAATTTGTACCATTTTTTGTTCAGGATGCTTGCGACCTCCTTGCGGTGGGACACTTGCAATAGTTCCTTCCAAAAGTTTTAAAAGGGCTTGTTGAACTCCCTCACCTGAAACATCGCGAGTTATTGATGGATTGTCACCCTTTCTCGCGATCTTGTCAACCTCATCAATGAAAACGATCCCTCGTTGTGCATTCTCAACATTATAATCCGATGCTTGAAGCAACCTAGACAAAATACTTTCTACATCTTCTCCAACGTATCCAGCTTCTGTTAACACCGTTGCGTCTGCCATGCAAAAGGGAACA
>JBIKQS010000135.1:0-6207 GCA_044349575.1 Crocinitomicaceae bacterium | reverse complement strand
TGAGTAAGCAAGTAAACTTCGAATTTTGTAAGAGCAATTTCATTATAGATATTATCTATTGAATTATAAATCTTATTGATGGTAGCGTACATTTAAACGGACGAAATTTGATGCAACCTAAAATCATTTCAAATGAAACAAGTATTTTTTTCTTTAATTATGGGACAAGCTGTCTTGTTTAATGCCCAAACAGCAGCCGAAAGTGGTGGGAAATGCCCTTTTGGTCATGATGCTCCTTCAAAGAAAGGAACTCAATCTATTGAGCAAACTGATGCGTCAAACGCTCCCTCGGAAACCTCAATCAGTGCTGAAAAATCCACTGTTAATATGGGCGGAAGCGGTGGAAATAATAACCGTGATTGGTGGCCAAATCAATTGAATTTATCGGTTTTACGCCAAAACTCTTCGCTTTCTGACCCCATGGGAAGCAATTTTAATTACGTGAAAGAATTTCAAAGTTTGGATTATCAAGCGTTGAAAAAAGACATACGAGCATTGATGACTCAATCACAAGAGTGGTGGCCGGCTGATTTTGGTCATTACGGTCCTTTTTTCATTCGCATGGCTTGGCACAGTGCAGGAACCTATCGTACCGGTGATGGTCGTGGAGGCTCACGTGCAGGTCAACAACGATTTGCGCCGTTGAATAGTTGGCCAGATAATGGAAACCTGGACAAAGCGCGACGATTATTGTGGCCGATCAAGCAAAAATACGGTCAAAAAATTTCGTGGGCCGATTTGATGATTCTTACTGGAAACGTGGCATTGGAAGACATGGGGTTCAAAACATTTGGATTTGCCGGTGGTCGTGCTGATGTATGGGAACCTGAATCGAATGTATATTGGGGAAAAGAAAAAAAATGGTTGGATGACCAACGTTATTCTGAAGAAAGAAAATTGGAAAATCCGTTGGCAGCAGTGCAAATGGGATTGATATACGTGAATCCAGAAGGACCAAACGGAAACCCTGATCCAGTGGCTGCAGCGAAAGACATTCGTGAGACATTTGGAAGAATGGGAATGAACGACGAAGAAACGGTTGCGTTGATTGCCGGTGGTCATACATTCGGAAAAACACACGGAGCTGGTCCGGCTACAAATGTAGGTCCAGAGCCAGAATCAGCACCCATTGAAGAACAAGGATTTGGTTGGAAAAGTTCGTATAAATCAGGTAAAGGAAAAGACGCAATTACATCCGGTTTGGAGGTTACATGGACAACAACTCCTACCAAATGGAGCAATGGATTTTTTACGCTTTTGTTTAATAATGAATGGGAATTAACCAAAAGTCCAGCTGGAGCTCATCAATGGACGGCAAAAAACGGAAAAGAAATAGTTCCGGATGCCTTTGATGCAAATAAAAAACAAGTGCCGACCATGCTCACAACCGATTTATCGTTGCGTTTTGATCCAGCTTACGAAAAAATTTCTAGACGATTCTACGAAAACCCGGATCAATTTGCCGATGCTTTTGCACGCGCTTGGTTTAAGTTGACACACCGCGACATGGGTCCAAAAGCCTTGTATCAAGGTCCAGAAGTTCCAAAAGAAGATTTGATTTGGCAAGATCCAATTCCAGCGGTAAATCATACGTTGATTGATGCAAAAGACATAAATATTTTAAAAAGCCAACTCTCTAATTCAGGTTTAACAATCAGTGAAATGGTTGAAACAGCTTGGGCTTCTGCTTCCACGTTTAGAGGATCAGATAAACGAGGTGGAGCAAATGGAGCAAGAATCTTACTGGAGCCTCAGAAAAACTGGGAAGTAAACAATCCAAAGCAATTGGCAAAAGTGGTTGCTGTTTTAGAGAAAATCCAAAAAGACTTCAATGCGAAAGCTACCGGTGGAAAAAAAGTTTCCATGGCTGATTTGATTGTGTTGGCTGGATGCACCGGAGTTGAAAATGCAGCAAAAAATGCGGGCTATACAGTTTCTGTTCCGTTTACACCGGGAAGAATGGACGCAACACAAGCACTAACGGATGTTGCTTCTATGGCAGTTTTGGAACCAATGGCTGATGGATTCAGAAACTATTCAAAAACCCAATACACCGTTCCAACCGAGGAATTATTGGTTGACAAAGCGCAATTATTGACATTGTCCGCTCCCGAAATGACCGTTTTAGTGGGTGGTATGCGTGTGTTGAATACCAATTACGACGATTCTAAAAAAGGCGTATTTACGAATCAACCAGAAAAATTGACCAACGATTTCTTTATCAATCTATTGAGCATGGATGCGGCTTGGAAAGCTACTTCAGATACCAAAGAAACATTTGAGGGAAGAGTCCGAAAAACAGGTGAATTGAAATGGACAGCATCACGAGCAGATTTGATTTTTGGATCAAACTCAGAATTGAGAGCTTTGGCTGAAGTATATGCCAGCAACGATGCGAAAGAAAAATTCGTGAAAGATTTCGTGGCGGCTTGGACCAAAGTAATGAATTTAGATCGTTTTGATTTGAATAAATAATAAGGGGATTATTTTTTGGAACGGCTGGGATTTTCCTAGCCGTTTTTTTGTTTTTAACTAAAATTACATCTTGCCTAACTCAATGATTTTTCGTATCTTCAACTACGTTAAAAGGTCACCCCTCTCAATCTCCCCTCAAGGGGAAAAGCAAATCTGTTTGAAATGAATCAATTTCAAGATGAATTTTATGTTTCTTCCCTTGAGAAGAAAAAGCAAAGCTTTTGAAGACCAAAGGTTAGTACTGGGAAACAAAGGAGGGTGATTTAATCCGAGTTTCAATCGTTGAATCATATGAAATTACTCGTATAGTAAGTTGATTTGAAAACCCATTTATAGTGATTTAAATTAAAGAGCAGAAGAGTATTTAAAAAATCGCTTTTACGGTAAAAGTAAGTAGGAGAGTTCTTTCTTCTTGTTTTAAAACAATACGAATTTCTTTGTTTTTAATATCAAAAATGTAATAATAATCATTTCCGGCATCACTTGTTACCCTATAAGTGTAGACATCATTTATACTATTATATTCACTACTATTTACATAGTAGGTTGACTGCATTTCCTCCGTAGTATGCGTAAACATTGTTTCATCGGCATTCATTTTAAACAATGAGTTTTCTTTTTTTCCTTGGCAGTCTTCATATTCCTCTGTATTTTCATTCCAAAAGCAAACTTGTTGATAAGTGCAACTAAATGAAACTTGAGACTGAAAATTTGACGAAAAAAATAAAACTATTACCAGACTTGTTACTATTAATTTCATGATTGATCTTGATTTTAAATTTATTTTACGAAAATAGAAAAATAACCATCAAAGAACCACGAAAAATTCTATATTTCTATAAAGTATGTGTAAATTTGGGGAATATTATAATCAATGGACTTTAGATTATTTAAAATTTTATTTTTCTTTACATTTTCATCCCATATTTTATGTGCTGCAAACTGTGATGATGATGTTGTAAATTTGGGCTCAGACTTTTCATTTTGTTTAGGTTCAAGTGTAACTTTATCAGCTAATGTATTAGGAGTTTCTAATTCTGACATCTCAAATTCAAATTATTCTTGGGAGTTAATCGGACAGGGGGTCATTCCAAATGAAAACTCCTCTAATTACAATTTTACATTAACGAACTTCACGCAAGGAACCTATGTGGTAACCGTAGATTTTGATAATAATTGTCCTTCCATAACAGACACCATTCAGGTATCCATTTTACAATTATCTCCAGGAACAATTAGTGGTGATTTATTGCTTTGTGAGGGGTCAGATCCGCCGGCTTTTTCGAGTATAAGTCCCGGAACTAGTGGTTCAAATTATAGTTATCAATGGCAATCTTCAACCAACAATACGAATTGGAACGATATAAATGGTGAAACAAACGCCACCTATGATCCTGGACCAATAAATTCAATAATGTATTATCGCCGATTGGTGATATTTAACGGTCCTGGAAATAATGATTGTCAAGTAGCTTCCAATGTGGTTTCGTTACAACCCGTATCTGGAACTCTCGCTATTTTAAATACTAATTCACTTTGTGTCAATCAAGGTTCTACAAACCCGCTAACCACAACTTTTTCTAGTAATCCAAACAATTTATCTCCAACCTATTCCTGGTCGGGACCCAATGGATTCACGAGTTCGGTTTTAAGCCCAACGCTAAATTCCTTTAACTCAAATCAGGCAGGTACATATACCGTAACAGCAACAATTCCCAATGTATATTCGTCTCCAACCAATAACCAATGTCAGCTGACCGACAATATTACTATTAACTTAAACCCAAGCACTCCGACATTTTCTATTCCTTCAACAGGTTGTCCGGGATCGACAGTAAACATTACAGGATTCACACCCCAAACTGGAGTAACATACACATGGCATCCGACCAATAACAGTGGAATTAGTTTTACCGGTCAAAACACATCTACTCCAACGATTAACTTCAGTTCCAACGCCAATGGTAATTATTCTGTTTACGTAACGGCAACCTCAAATTCTAATGGGTGTACATTAAATTCATCAACTCAAACTATTTCTGTTTTGAGTCTTACAAATATACTTCCTTCCGTTGATGATTCTCAACCACTTCAGGTAATTAACAATATAAATACTTTAGCTATTTGCTCTGGAGCAAGCACATCCACTGCATTGGTTTTTAATGATAATTTTGGAGGTTCAAATCCATCAAATACAGTATACTCATACACAATAAACGGAGGATCACCTAATCAGATTTTAGGTAGTGCAAATGTTCCCATCAACTATGGTAATAATTTTTTTGTTCTAAGTGCTTCAAGCGGTGGATGTGTAATTTCAAATACGGTAAATATTTATTCAGGTTCTAACCCTTACGTTTCTCTTGGTGCAAATAATTCAATTAGTTTATGCCCTGGTAGTATTGTTAATTTTGTGGTTGATCCAACTCAAAGTATTGGTGTAACAAATCCTCCCGGAACAATTTACACATTAAACTTTAGTGATGTAAGTGGCAATATTATGTTTTCAAATATTGTAAATGACACAATAATCTCACACACCTACAACTTAACATCTTGTGGTGTTAGTAATATTGGAACAACTTTCCCTAACAACACTTATTTCACTACAGTTACAGCGCAAAATCCTTGTGGCACAACCCAAAGTTTTTATTCTCCTATTACAGTTCACAATTTACCCACCGCTAGTTTTACCGTTTCAGACTCTACGATTTGTGTTGGTCAAACAATTACTGCAACAAGTACTGGTGCAGCAGGATCAATAGTTGGTATTAATTCTCCTTACAATTGTTCTGCACAAGGCAAGTTTTATTGGTCTATTTCTGGTGGAACTCTTGGCACAGACTACACTCTGGCTCCAGGACAAACCTTGGGATATATGTGCAGTCCACTAACATTACCAAATCCTTGTTCATGGACCAATTTATCAAGTAACGGTTCTCCCGTTTTGAACATAACTTTTTTAACTCCAGGTTACTATACAATTACCCAAGTATATTATAATCAATGTGGTCAAAAATCATTCACAAGAAACATTTGCGTAATCAATCCTCCTGTTTGCCAGTTCACTACTTCCCCAGCCAATGGATGTTCACCATTAACAGTAAATATTAATAATACATCCATCGCACCAACTTGTAATGGAAGTAATGTTCCTCTAAATTTTGTTTGGACAATTTCAAATCCTGTCACTGGAACAACAGCAACGATTTCATCAAATACTACTCAAAATCCCACATTTAATTTTACCAACACAACGACTACAGCTCAAACATTTACAGTAGGTTTAAATGTAATACCGATGGAACCCGGCGCACCAACAATTCCTTTTTCGACCACTTTGCAGACTTGTCCTACAACAATTAGTTTGACAGGAACAGTTGGATCAATTACGAGCACAACACCCGGAAATTGGAGCGCTACAATAACTAGTTTGTCAAGTACGGCAGGAGTATTTCCAGGAACTATAATTAGTGCGACAGCTGGTGTAGGAAGCATTGGTTCCGGTGGGACATATACGGTAATTAGTGTAACAGCAACTTCAATCACCTATACGGCCACAGGAGGGACAGCGCCAACAGCAGGTTCAATAACTAATATTATTAGATCTATCACGGGAACAGTAGGTTCAATTACGAGTCTTGGAAATGGTAATTGGTCTGCAACCATTTCAGGTCTTTGTAGTACAGCAGGAATCACCGTAGGTTCGGTCATTTACGCAACAAATGGCAC
>JBIKQS010000014.1:0-19337 GCA_044349575.1 Crocinitomicaceae bacterium | reverse complement strand
AAATCGAGATGCTAATTACTTTTTTAATTTGGGATACAAAAGAGCATCTGAAGGCAAGTATAAAGAAGCGCTAACTGCATTTCAAGAAGCGTACAAAATGAATCCAACAAATATTGATGTATTATTGAATTTGGCCAATTGTTATGGTATGTTAGGGGATTATGAAAAGTCTATTGAATTTAACAACAAGATAATTGCATTAAAGCCCGATGAAGAACGCGCATATAGAAACAATGCAATCAATTATGAAAAGCAAGGTAAGATGGATCTCTCTAAGCAATTTTTGGACAAGGCGAATGCAATCAAGCAACCAAAAATTATTCAATAAGTAATTTTTCAATTAAACTTCTTGTCTATCCGAAAGAAGGACAGTATTTCTTTGATTAAAATCAACTCCGAAAACCTTAGGAATAGTTCTTGAGCAATGGCGCGACCATAGTCCATAAGAATTGGAGCCAGTATTTAAGAGTCCTAACCAATCACCCTCATTTGCTTCCATTAATAGATGGTTTTTCACCAAATAATCTCCTGCAAAACATAAGGGACCGGCAATATCATAAGTTTTTTCTTTAGCTTTCTTTTCCTCACCTTGAGAAGTAAATGTTTTGAATGCAATACCTCTTGGTTTAGTGTAGGCATCACGCATCAAATAATCGGCTCCGAGGTGTATAAAAACAACTTCTTTGCCACTTCTTTTCAAGGTATATTCAACTTGTGAAAATGCGTATCCGGTGTAAAAATAACACCACTGTCCAAATTCTGTTATAATTTGATAGTTAAGCAAATTCGGAATATGCTTTACTAATTTTTCCGCATAGTCTTGCATGTGAGACTTCTTGTTTTCATCCAATATTTCGGGGGCTAATCCACCACCAATATCTAGAAATTGAATGGTGCGATCAATTCCATTTTGTTTAAGTTGATCATTTGCTTCTTCTGCTAATTCTACAAGTGCCTGAATTGCTAAAATAGATGATTCCAAATTTGTCATGTGACTTCCTGCATGCACGTGTAATTGAGTTACGGGATAGCATTCAATGGCCTTAAGAATTTCTTCTTTTTCGGTTATAGGCACCCCAAATTTTGATTCATCACTGCTCACATGATACAGCGTTGGTGCTCCTGTATGAATCATTGGATTTATGCGAATGCCCAACGTGAAGGATGGGTTTTCCGGGATTCTTTGCAATTCTTCAAGGCTGTTTACATTGAGTTTTATACCCGGATAATTTTCGTGACAAAAAGAGATTTCTCTTCGTGTTTTTACTGGCGAATCGAAAATAATTTTGTCAAATGAAATCCCAGCTTTTACAGCTAATTTAACTTCTTCCAGGGAAGCCGCCTCGAGCCCAAATCCCCTTTCAACAATATATTTCAATACCTCCGGATGGGGATTGGTTTTAATCGCGATGGCATGCAATGTAGTATTAGGAAAAGAATCTTTAACATGCATGAGATAGGCATCAAGCTGGTTCCAAGATTGAACTATAATTGCCGTATCAGAATCGTCAATTTGATTTTTGGATATTAATTCTTTAAGCGCCCAACAAGCTTCTTTTTCTAGGGAACTCATGAAAATAATTTAGCAACTGTTTCTTCAATTATTTCAATCAAACGCAAATCATTGAAGGGTTCAAAACGCCGATTTAATAATTGTCTTCGAACAGAATAGGAACCGATGGCCAATCTGATGAATGATTTATCACCATACTGTACAGGTTGACCCAAAAATACTCGATTAAACCCATCTAATCCTCCGTGTTCATTGAGCACTAAATAATCAAACAATTTTTTGAGTTCTACATTATTTAAAGCAGAGCCATTTACCAAAACCATAAATGAAACAATACTGTCATTGGTTAATTCCATATTTGGCATTAACTTGAATGTGTCACTTTGGGCTAATCGACCTGTTACAACTTGATTCCATCTTCGTATTAAAGCATTGGATTCCTCTTGCGGAAAAGAAAGATAAGCTTCCATTTCACGAAGCGCTACTTCCCAACGTAAGCGTAAACCAACATTCTTGTAGGTAAAAAGGTTTTCACGGATATTACTTAAACTTTCAGGGAAGTCAAATGCCGAAAAAATGCGATTGAAAAATGAAGCTGATTTTGCACTTACCTGTTTTAGTTTTTCAGTCCATTGTGTCGGAACTAATAATGCACCACAAAAGGGAGGTGCTTGATAAAACTTGGATCCGGTAACCATTATCATAACTCCCTTACTGATGAGTTCGTGAATCAAATTCCGGTCTGTTCGAAATTGACACATATCCACAACCCACATAATTTCAGGAAATTCATCAATGATGTGCAAATCATCTTTAATCCCCGATTTACTGCCAAATACGAGATTTCCAACGATAGGCACATGTGGATTTTGTTCAATAATCTTCCGTATAGTTTGATTCCTATCTGAAATATGCCCGCTATTTTCTCTTGCTGCTAAATAGTGCACTTCAGACTGAATTTCTGTTGTGAGTTTTTGCCCCATGGGTATTTTTTCTCCGAATTGATTCCATTCAGAATAATAGGATAATTCGGCTGCCAATTTTGAACCAGAGCCAAGTTCTTCAGGACAAGAAACAATATTTACGATGGTTTTTTCAGGTTTTAACATGGCTTGAAAAAGCAGAGGCAAATACATCATGTCGCTACCGCTCGGACCATAATAAACATCAAAATTAATGGCTGAGTCACTCAATAAACCCTGCAGTCGCTTTGTTTGGTCCTCTAAAATTTGATCATACAAACGCTCATCGTATTTCCTTAAAAATTCTTCGCCAACCTCGTATCCAAATGGTGTAAATGTGCCACAAGTACATGAACCTCTTTGAAACAAATTTTCAAATACAACCGGGTTTAAATGATATTTATTGGCAGTTGTTTCAGGTCGTAAAAAAATTCGCTCGTCACATCCTGAGGTGACAATATCGATTAATTCTGTAGTTTCAGAAATCATTTGGTTACAATTTTTCTGTGAAATCTTCTTTTTTCTCCTGATGAATTGCATTGAAAGGTAATCCAACAGTGGTGGGTATCGTGTGTTAATTGACAGGTAGAATTATGAAGTTTTTCCACCCATTCTTCCGTGACTGAATAGCGTGCTTCAAATTCAAACTCACCGGAATTATAATACCGAATCATTTTAACTTCTTCCTTTCCAGTAATTTCTAAATAATGCCAAGCGGCTTCACCAATCCCGCCCAAGAAAAGCGCTTTGTCAACTAGATTTTCAGGTCTTGATTGAGGTGGAAAATATTGGCCAGGCAAAACATCTGAAGGTAAAATCTTAGCTGATTTACTGGTAAATGATTCGAGGCCTTTGGCTAATAATTCTTTTAATGAGTGACTAATTTTATTGGTGTAATATGCGCCTTTCCCGTTTTGCCAAATTAGGTATTTACCATTCTCTGATGTAGCTAGGACATTAAAGTAGGGTGTAGGAGCCAAGGTTACTGGGAATAAAAATCGCTTGCGATAAGATGAATTTTTTGCCCAGCCAGCCAAGATTGCTTGGGCAACAAATCTCGCACAATTTGAATGTGATCGAACCAACGCATTGTATCTAAGGTATCCGCTATCTATTATGGAGTGAATATATTGAAATAAAGTAAGAGGGTTTGTCTCGTGATTTATTGAGGCGTAAAGTGGTCCATCGCCATGTGTGGCCTGCTTAATACTTTCTAATTCAGCACACAATTCCTCTAAATTCGTAAGAACTCCTTCGGTAGACCATTTCGGTTTTGAATGAAGCGTTAATTTAGGATCGGTTTCTGCTGATCTCGTTCTGCCATATCCCATAGGTGTTATATAGCGGCCAAAGTCATAATAAAGAAATTGAGAATCGAGAGCAACTACCATTGCCGCATGCCCTACTTTAAAATTCATATTCTTTACTAGTCCTAATTTTCTTAAAACCGCCCAAATTTTCTCTTGTCCGCGAGCTGTCATTTCAGGCCAGGCAAGAGGAATAACGGCAGCATTTTTATTGTTGCTTAACTTGGTTAGCGATTCATCAAAGGGTGTAGAATTTAATTGTAGTGTAGAGAACATCAATTAATTATGGTAGTATTAGTAGTTCAAATGTAAGTAAAAATGAACAAATATTAATTGGTAATATTGAAATACCTGTAAGATTGATTGAAGAAAATGGTAAAGTATAAAAACAAAAAAAAACAAACTGACACTATCAGTTTGTTTTATACATGTTTTAATAAAAAGTTTATTTAGAAGCCAGGTCAGAGTTTTGCTGAACTTTAGCTTGTCCGTATGCATCACAGGTTGCTTTACCACCAGCGCCACAAGATGACATAATGCCTACAATGAATAATAAACTTAAAAGTGTTAAAGTGATTTTTGTTTTCATAAATTGTGTTGTTTGTTGCATTACCTTAACGAATAAATTCATTTAAGGTTACGTTATGGGTTAAAATTACTTAAAAAAACTTATCTGAGCAACATTGGGTTCAAACTTTTGAGAATATCAGTATTTATACTTACTTATATTAATTCTAAATTAAAGAAGAGTTACAACCGTGACAAATCTATGACAATCGATTTATCTTCAATACTGAACTTTGTATCCTGTGGAAAAAGTTGTGTTAGATTCGTTTTACAGCCTTGCTTTTACGCATCGCCTATTATCTGTTAATAAAATCGGATTATTGCATATTGATCCTATTGATCAAAAAAATAGGTTGACTAAAATCAAAAATGATTGTAATATTTCCGAATTACTTTTTTTATCGACGTGCAATAGGGTTGAATTTATGTTTGTTACTTCAGAAGAGGTTTCAAATGTTTTTATTGAGAATTTTTTAGCCAGTCTGTATCCTAGTTTTACGAGTTTAGACATAAATGATTTTTTAGAGAATAGCGAAATTTATGCCGGCCAAAATGCAGTAAATCATATTTTCTCTGTTGCATCAAGTATTGATTCAATGGTGCTCGGTGAAAGAGAAATCATTACTCAAGTGCGAACCGCCTATGATTTGTCTCGGAAAAATAATTTGACAGGTGATTTCCTTCGAATTGTTATTAAACATACAATAGAAACGGCTAAAAGAGTTTATACAGAAACATGCATTGCAACAAAGCCGGTTTCTGTTGTTTCTTTGGCTTATCATAAATTGAAATCACATCGATTAGATCTAAATTCGCGCATATTAATTGTTGGGGCGGGTACAACAAATTCTAATTTATGTCGCTTTCTGAAAAAACACGGGTTTAAGAATTTTACCGTTTGTAACAGAACTGTGAGTAAAGCTCAAGAGTTAGCTCATGAGTTGAATGGAAAATATTTGTCATTAGCAGATTTATCCAATTACCAAGACGGGTTTGATATTCTACTTACTTGTACTGCAACAGATCATCATCTTATAGGTCAAGATATCTATAATTCACTGCTACAGGGCGATACAGATAAAAAAATGGTGATTGATTTGGCCATTCCAAATGACATGAATCCTGAAGTCGTTGCTCAAAATGAAATCAATTATATTTCAATAGATCTTCTCCAAAAGGAATCAAATGAAAATTTGAAAGAACGAGCCAAGGAAATTGAAAATGTTGAGATAATTCTTTCTGAAGCAATAACTTCTTTTGATTATGTCTTGAAGGAACGAGAAGTTGAACTAGCTATGAAAGAAGTCCCAAAACAGATTAAAGAAATAAAATCAACAGCAATTAATCAAGTTTTTAAAAACGAAATTGATTCTATGGATGACCATTCCAAAGAGGTTTTAGAAAAGATATTGGGGTATATGGAAAAGAAATACATTAGCGGCCCAATGAAGTTAGCTAAAGACATATTAATACAGAAATCCTAATTATGCACATCCGAATTGGAACTCGAGGTAGCGAATTGGCGCTTTGGCAGGCATATCATGTCAAGGATAGATTAGAGAAAAATGGAAATACAGTTAGTATTACAATTATAAAAACTCAAGGAGATAAAATTCAAGATTTAAGTTTTGACAAGCTAGAAGGTAAAGGCTTTTTTACCAAGGAAATTGAGTCAGCATTGCTTTCAAACGAAGTAGATTTAGCGGTACATTCGCACAAAGATTTAGAAACTTCTCCACCCGAAGGTTTAGTTATCGCTGCAGTTTCAGAACGTGAAGACCCTTCTGAATTGTTGCTTGTTTCTAAAGCAAAAGTTGATCCTTCTGAAGAGTGGGATTTAAAACGTAATTCAACTATTGGAACATCTTCTGCAAGAAGAAAATCCGTAGTTGTGTCAAAACGCAAAGATTTAATAATTAAGGAATTACGAGGAAATGTTCCAACAAGAATTCAAAAGCTTAGAGAGGGACAATACGATGCAATTATTTTAGCGAAAGCAGGTGTTTCTCGTTTAGAAATTGATCTTTCGGAATTTCATGTTGTAGAATTAGATCCAAAATCATTTGTGCCCGCTCCGGCTCAAGGTGTCTTGGCATTGCAAATTCGTGAAAATGAGGATAAACTTTGGCTAGAAATTCAAAAATTGAATAATCATCTCGTTGAGAAACAGATTGGCGTTGAGCGTAAAGTGTTAAACCTTATGGAAGGTGGTTGTCAGCTTCCCCTGGGAGTTTTTTGTGATTTGGAAAAAGTTTTTGTTTCCTATGCAAAGGATTGGACACAAGGAGCACGCAATTTTGAATTTCCCTATTCTGAAAATACCAGTCTGGCTGAAGAAATAGTTGCAATGTTGAAAGTAAATGCTTGAATTTTCAATCTTTATTAGTAGAAATTCAGAAGACGTAAAAGAACTACGAGATCTGTGCAACTCGAAAAACTGGAAATTAGTTGCTACATCGCTAATTGAATTTTACGAAAGGCAAATAATTCTTCCTCTTAATTGGGATGTAATTTTTTTTCCAAGTCCAAGGGCCGTTAATTTTTTCTTCAATCAATTTCAAGACATCAATCTTTCCGAAAAAAAAATAGCATGCGCAGGAAAAGAAACGGCTTCCTCGCTTCAAAGATTTGTTGAAAAAATTGATTTTATTCCTGAAAATTCGGGACTTATATCTGACGTGCAAAGAGATTTTAAGAAATGGGTCGGTGATAGAAAAGTTGTATATATTGGTTCAAATCAAGCTAAGAAAAGTGTCTTAGCAGGTCTCCCAGTAAGTCAATATGAATTTGTGCTAGCTTATGAAACGATATTTAAACCAGAAGCAATTATGAACTGTAGTTGCTATGTTTTTTCAAGCCCTAGTAATGTGCAATCCTTTTTTCTATTGAACCAAATTCCTAATGGGGCCATCGTAATTTCATGGGGGCAATCAACAACAAAGGAATTGGCTAAAAAACAGGTAAAACCTACCATTGAATTGAAATCAGGTAGTCAATCGGAACTCATTATGTATTTGACAAAATAGTATTAACACTATCTTGATTTGTTTAGAGATTGGGCGATGTTACCCTTCCTAATAACACTTCAGCATGAAGTTCTTTTCCATCAAAAATATGGTCTACCAATTCTTTACTTAATAATGGTGAAATCATATAGCCTTTTGTACCTAATCCGTTGAAAATGAAATTGTCCTTGAATTTTTGGTGTTCTCCAAGAAAAGGGCGTCTATCAAAAGTTGTAGGGCGAATTCCTGCGAGATGCTCCTTAACTTCGGGACTGTTCTTGGTTAAAACTTGAAAATTTTCCAATATACTATTTTTGCCTTCTGCTGTTGGTAAAACATCTGTAGCATTCCACTCGTAAGTTGAACCAATTTTAAATTCACTATTTCCGATTGGTAGAACAAAACACTTTCTATTTAACGATTCTTTTTCAGGAATATCTGAAGTTGAAATGGTTAAAAGTTGACCTTTGGTTGGTCGAATGTCCAGATAAGTAAATAATGGATTGTTTGTGACGTTGCTTCCCTCACAAAAAATCACTTTATCGTAATATTCTCCTCGGTAATATTTTGAGTGAGGGTCATAGTTGCTATGGTCAAATTTTTCTTGAATTATTTTATTTTTTGTCTTTATAAAGGCACTGCAATTTTGCATAAATAATTCCGAATTAACCCAGTAACATTGCTTCACGCGACCAGTTCCAAAAATTGTATTTACCAAATTATAACCATCATCTTCAGGTGTTAGTTCTTCTAAATACTGTTGATAATCAGGTGTTTTTAGTTTTTTTATCCATTCTTCTCTTTCTTGATTTGATGAGAAAATTCGACGAAGGTTGAGTGGGTGGAAAAATGATTGATTGGTGTCTTTTTCAATTTTTTGATAAAACGCAATTAAATAAGGTAAAAATTCATCAACACGCCAGGATTTTGTAGTTCTTCTAAAGACAATAGGATTTATCATTCCTGCTGCTACTTGTGATGAGTTATTGTTTCCTTGATCAATTAAAGTAAAGGATATTTTTTTTTCTATTAATTGAATTGCTGTAGTTAAACCGGCGATTCCACCTCCAACAAGAAGTATTTTCATTTTGTAATTGCTAATGTGATTAGACTTATTTTGATAGTAGGATTTTTATCAAGAATTGTATTTGCTAATCTTTCTAGCGTGGCTCCGGTTGTTAGTACATCATCTACAAGAGCAATATGTTTCAGTGAATAATCGTTTATGGTGGTTGAAAATACATTTTCACTAGATGTCCAGCGCTCCCACATTGATTTTTGTGTTTGACTTTGTGTATGTTTTAATTTTTTCACATCTGATGTTTGAATCGGAATACCGGTAACATCCGATATTCCAATTGCAATCATTTCAGCTTGATTGTAGCCTCTGAGAAATTTCTTTTTAGGATGCATCGGAACAGGGATCAATACGTTTAAATCTTCAAATCCTTTGATTTCTTTTAGTTTCTCCCCGATTTTGCTGCCAAATTGTTTTCCAATTAGGGCATTGTTTTTATACTTCAGAGAATGAATTATTGACTGCACAACGCTATTCTCCTCGAAGTTATAAAGCGCAAAGGTTTTATGAATAGGTAGTTTGCCCCAAAATAATTTATCCATTTTTGTTTGCTCTTTGTAATTTTCGAAAAATGTATTCGATAAATTTAATTGGCAAGTAATACAAACAAAATTTTCTTTTTCAATAAGTTCCATGCTACAATGAATACATTGTTCAGGAAATACTAGGTGTGAAATCGAATTGGGGATAGATGCAATTTGTCTAAACATTGAAAGTCCTAGTGTTTGCATGTAGTTAACAGATCTATGTTAAAAATTATAAACGATTTATATTGAAAAAGAAGTCAAACTTAACGAAATTAGATGAGAATTTTAGGAGATTAAAGCGATAATCTTTTTTTTCAACTGAAGAATATTTTTTTGAAATTTTTGTGTGAATATCTTTCGTTTTGTTGTTAATAAACGCACAATCGTTTACCTCTCTTAGGATTGCGATTTTAGATGTTAATAACATTGAAAAATTGTTAATTTTTTTTGTTGCGAAACGTCAGAATTTTGACAAAATTTGTATGCCCGAATGATTTGAAAGAATGTTTGTATGAAAACATCTTAAACGACGAAAGGGAAATACATATCTTATTGAAAAACAGAAAGTTAAACGCAATTACTTGTGTTTGATGGTGATTTTTTCTCTAAACAAAAAGTGATTGAACGAATAAATTATAGAATAAAATGATACATCAGGAACCAATTTTAGAAGAAAACAAAAATCGTTTTGTTCTTTTTCCGATTCAACACAATGATATTTGGAATTTTTACAAAAAAGCGGAGGCAAGTTTTTGGACTGCTGAAGAAATTGATTTGTCACCTGATTTAATAGATTGGGAAAATAAGTTGAACGACGATGAGCGTCATTTTGTAAAACATGTTTTAGCATTTTTTGCTGCTTCTGATGGCATAGTTAATGAAAATCTTGCCGAGAATTTTCTTTCAGAAGTTCAATACACCGAAGCAAAGTTTTTCTATGGATTTCAAGTGGCCATGGAAAATATCCATTCAGAGACTTATTCATTGCTAATCGATACCTACATAAAAGATACAAAAGAGAAAAATCATCTTTTTAATGCTATGGACACGCTAGAATGTGTTAAGAAAAAGGCAGAGTGGGCATTAAGATGGATCGACAAAGGTTCTTTTGCTGAAAGGTTAGTAGCTTTCGCAGCAGTAGAAGGAATATTTTTTTCCGGATCGTTTTGTTCAATTTTTTGGTTGAAAAAAAGAGGCTTGATGCCAGGTTTGACCTTCTCAAATGAGTTGATTTCTAGGGACGAAGGGTTACATTGTGATTTTGCTTGTTTGCTGTATAATAACCATGTGATAAATAAATTATCAAAAGATGATGTGAGAAAAATCATAACAGATGCAGTAGAAATTGAAAAAGAGTTTGTTACCGATGCCTTGCCTGTTCGTTTAATTGGAATGAATAGTGATTTAATGAGTCAATACATTGAGTTCGTAGCTGATCGATTGTTGTCTGAATTAGGAAACGAAAAGGTTTATAATGTAGCAAATCCATTTGATTTTATGGATATGATTTCCATTCAAGGAAAAACAAATTTCTTTGAAAAAAGGGTAGGTGAATACCAAAAAGCAGGTGTGTTATCAGGAGGAGCAGATAACCATACTTTCACCATGAATGAAGATTTTTAATAATTGATTGATAGAATAAGATGTACGTAGTAAAAAGAGACGGTAGAAAAGAAGCGGTGAAATTTGATAAAATCACGGCAAGAATCATGAAGTTGTGTTACGGACTAGACCCGTTGGTTTCGCCAGAAGCAGTTGCAATGAAAGTAATAGAGGGGATATACGACGGCGTATTGACAACAGATTTGGATAATTTGGCGGCGGAAGTTGCAGCAGCCAAAACCATTGATCATCCAGATTATGCTTTGTTAGCTTCACGAATTGCCGTTTCAAATCTGCATAAAGAAACTAAGAAAACCTTTTCTGAGGTAATGGAGGATTTATACAACTACATTGATCCAAAAACGGGACTGCGCGCTTCATTATTAGCGAATGATGTATATGAAATCGTCATGAATAATAAAGATGTTTTAGATTCTAGTATTATCTATGATCGTGATTTTAGATACGATTATTTCGGGTTTAAAACCTTGACACGTTCCTATTTGATGAAGTTAAATGGACTGATCGCTGAACGACCTCAGCAAATGTTAATGCGTGTTTCAATTGGTATTCATAAAAATGATATTCAAGAGGCAATTAAGACTTATAATTTAATGTCAGAGGGATGGTTTACTCATGCTACTCCTACTTTATTTAATTCCGGTACTCCTAAACCTCAAATGTCTTCGTGTTTCTTATTGACAATGAAGAGTGATAGTATATCGGGTATATACGATACATTGAAAGCTTCTGCTCAAATTTCTCAGTCAGCAGGAGGAATTGGATTAGCTATACATGATATTCGAGCAACCGGATCTTACATCAAAGGAACAAACGGTACTTCAAATGGAATCGTTCCTATGTTGCGTGTGTTTAATGATACGGCAAGATATGTAGATCAAGGAGGTGGGAAGAGAAAAGGATCATTTGCAATTTACTTGGAGCCTTGGCATGCTGATGTATTTGATTTTCTTGATTTAAAGAAAAATCATGGTAAGGAGGAGCAACGAGCAAGAGATTTATTCTATGCACTTTGGATTCCGGACTTATTCATGAAAAGAGTTAAAGAAAATGGAGATTGGACCTTAATGTGTCCGCACGAATGTCCTGGTCTTTCTGAAACTCACAGTGCTGAATTTGAAGCTTTATATACACGATACGAACGTGAAGGTAAGGGAAGAAAAACAATTAAAGCACAAGATCTTTGGTTCAAAATTTTAGAATCTCAGATTGAGACTGGAACCCCATATATGTTGTATAAAGATGCTGCTAATGCAAAATCAAATCAGCAAAATCTGGGTACAATCAAGTCTTCTAACCTTTGTACAGAAATTATTGAATATACGGCTCCAGACGAAATAGCAGTGTGTAACTTAGCTTCAATTGCTCTTCCAAAATATGTAACTGAAGAAGGTACTTTTGACCACAACAAATTGTTTGAAGTAACTTACCAAGCCACCATTAATTTAAATAAGATTATTGACGAAAACTTTTATCCGGTTGAAGAAGCTCGAAACTCAAACTTGAGACATCGACCAATTGGTCTTGGTGTTCAGGGACTGGCTGATGCATTTATAATGTTGAAATATCCATTCGAATCAGAAGAGGCTCGTGCATTAAACAAAGAAGTTTTTGAAACTATTTATTATGCCTCCATGACTGCCTCTAAAGATTTGGCTAAAGTACAAGGAGCATATGAAACATTTGAAGGTTCGCCAGTTTCTCAAGGGGTTTTCCAATTCGACATGTGGAACGTAACGCCTACTAACCGATGGGAATGGGATGTTTTAAAAGAAGAAGTTAAAACGTACGGTGTAAGAAATTCACTATTGCTTGCTCCAATGCCAACTGCATCCACAGCCCAAATTTTGGGTAATAACGAGTGTTTCGAACCATATACTTCTAATATTTATACACGTCGTGTTCTTTCAGGAGAGTTTATCGTAGTGAATAAACATTTATTGAAAGACCTTGTAAAAGAAGGACTTTGGAACAAAGATATGCGACAAAAAATTATGGCTTCCAATGGTTCAATTCAAAATATTTCTGAAATTCCTCAATACCTTAAGGACTTGTATAAGACCGCTTGGGAAATATCTCAAAGAGCAATTATAGATTTAGCAGCGGATCGTGGTGCATATATTTGCCAGTCTCAATCGTTGAATGTTTTCATGGAAAACGCAAACTTTGGAAAACTTACTTCAATGCATTTTTACGGCTGGGAAAAAGGATTAAAAACAGGAATGTATTATTTGAGAACTAAAGCAGCAACCGATGCTATCAAATTTACGGTAGATAAAAGTGTTGTAGAGGAAACCGTAGCTCAATCCATCATAAATCAATCCGTAGAAGATCAACAAGCTGCAATTGCTTGCTCATTAGATAATCCAGAAGGATGTGAAATGTGTTCAGGATAGAAAATAGAATTAGATTGAATAAAAAGTCGCCTAAAAGGCGACTTTTTTTATTTCTTTTTAATTTGTTTTTGGTGGAACAGGATCATGTCCGTGACCACCCCAAGGATGACAGCGCATAATACGCCTAATCCCCAAATAGGTTCCTTTAATTGGCCCCCATATTTTTAAACTTTCAATCATATAATGTGAGCACGTTGGTTGAAATCGACAAACAGGTGGTAAAAGCGGTGATATTATCCATTGGTAAATTCTAACAAGTATAATCAACGGAAAAACTACAACTTTTGAAATGATTTTCATTGAGTTAAATTAGAACTTACTGTTTTAGTGTTGTATTTAATTCACAGTGAATTTCTTATGTAAAACCTGTCCTGCAGTTCGAATACCATAGTAATAAATTCCCGGAGCTACAGTTGATGAATCAAATCGAATTATATGACCTCCGGGTTCAAATTCTTTTGCTGCTAGTTCATGAATTTTTTGCCAATTGGAATCCAAAATTTCAAATTGAACAAATTTCAATTCTGGCAATGTAAAATAAAATTCTACCTGTCCCGAAACACTCGATAATTCCAAATCGTATAGATTTATATATTCTTCCGTTCGAATTCGATTTCTTGAAAGGTATTGCAACAGCTTTCGATAGAAAATAATTCCTAATAGCACAACTAAACTAATAGCTAAAAAGGAAGTCCAAGATTGAAGTTGCACGATGGTTAATATTTGCAACAAAATTACATTATATTTTGTAAAGTCTAAGGTTTATTCAGGCCTTTGTTTTACTTGATTTGAAATTAAAAATGAGATTTGCGTTTCTTTTTTTTCTTCTTGCCGTAAATGGATTGAGGGAGAAGAGGGTCATTTTTTTTACTTTTCTTAACTCTTTTTTGTTTTGACTTTTTCTCAGGCAGTTCAACTTGCATTTCTGATTCAGGAGTTCGTGCTACATGAACAAATTCATTCTGAACATCAGATTCATCGTTGGGATTTAACCATTTATTTTTAATTTTTTGTTTCCTAACACTGCCTTTTTGGTTACTTGTCATGACGGTAATCCTATCATTTCCTTTTTCATTAATACCAATGACGTCTTCCATTAAGTGCCAACCATCTTTTTTCCAAACGTATGAATCATACGAAAAATCAGGAATGTAAAATGAATAAATTCCTTTTAAATCCGGTGTTTCAGGAATTAAATGGTCAAACATAATTCGCTTATATTTTTCTTCGTATGTCATATTCATGGCAGCATTTTCTGCGTATTCAAAATAGACTCTATTAAGTTTTTCTTTTTGATTTTTAAAAATAGGGGCACCTAATTTTGCTGTTTTTCCGGAGAATGTCAATACGTCTAAGAGTCTAATATTACTGGCGCTTGAATTCCCATCCCAACCAAAAAGCGTGTAATATTTTTTGGATCCAATGCTTTTTGGTATTATATCGATATACAAAGCACCGTACCATTTTGTAATATCTATTGCACCAGAAATACGTGAATTTGTCGGGTCTAAATCATCTATTAATTCAATCACACTGTTTTTTGAGGATTCTCTTTTAACAATGAGACCAAAATACTGATAAACCCCCTCATAATTATTTTTAATTGCCCAAGTAAATATTCGAACTTTATCATCTGAACTTTTAATGTCTTTGATGCCTTTTGCATTTTTTAAGGAGTCGAAGGGAAATTTAAACGATTCCTTATTCGCTAAGGTCTTTTTAAATTTATCTATAAATGTAGTATTTGCAGCAAGTTTATCATCAAAAATCTCTTGATTTTTAATTTCACTGTAGAGTTTAATCAATTCTTTTTCTTGCGCTAAAACTAGTGATTGAGCAACAATACGTTGACTTATGAAAAAAAATAAAAATAAACTTAAATATAACTTCATCATGAATAGAACGTAACTACTTGGGTAAAGTTACTTGAAGTTTTTTACTTCTTTTAGTAAAAGAAAATAAAATTAGTATTCTCATTTATTTACCCCCTTTAATTTGCTGTTAAATAATGACTATATTTTGGATACAATCTTTAGGAAGGCGGCCAAACCGGTTATAAAAAGAATCTGGTTTTTCAGTGCTTAGATCCAGTTTAAACCGAAAGCAAAAGTACAGCCGACAAGAATACTAACTAGCTTTAACAAATTAAATTTATGGTTTTCGCTAGTTTCAAAGATGATAGTTGTTGAAATATGTAAAAATATACCAACAACAACAGCAAGGATAACGTGTTCATCAATACCTAAGTTTTCAGCTGGAATAACTAATCCTAGACCAATTCCAAGGGGTGTCATAATCCCAAAGGCAGTTAAAAACAACCATGATTTTAAATTACTAAGTTTTGATTGTGTTAAAAGTGTCATCAACGCAATAGCTACAGGAATTTGATGAAAGAGTATTCCAAAAAAGAGTGATTTTGCATCGTGATTATGGTGAGAGGTGGCTTCAATTCCTTGTAGCATATTACCGAGCGGAATACCTTCAATTATTGAATGTAGTGATAGAGAGATAAAAAGTGCCCATGGAATATTTTGATCTTTATGAATATGTACATGCCCATGCTCGATACCTCCCGAAAAGAATTCCAGAATGAGTTGTATTAGAAAACCTAAAAGTATAAAATAACCGATGAAGGAAGTATGTTCTGCATACAATTCAGGAATGAAGTGCGTAAATGCAATTGAAAGCATAAATCCTCCACTAAAAGCAAGTAAAAGTTTAATTATTTTGGATTTATTTGAGGCTTGAAGTGATACAACTGTAATTCCACCGAGCAATACTGCTCCTATTAAAGTTGAAATAACTAATGTTGCATTAAGCATTTTTTTCGGCAATAATAATTAAACGATCAGAGGATGATGGATCAAAATCCCGTAAATCAAAACCGCCAAAAGTATGAAGAATTTTGAATTCTGGGTACAATAGTTTTTCAAAATCTTCAATCCGTAATAATTGTACTTTTTCAACGTAATTTTTAACCTCATTATTATCGATAACAGTTATCTTTTTATAGATGTGGCCTCCTTCAACCATACGTTTAATTAGAAATTGACAACCATCTATTTCTTTTTCCTCATTGGCCACAAGATTTGCCACAACTTTCTCCGCATTCAAGAAATCAATTACAAAGATTCCTTTTTCACAAAGCATATTCGCCACTGAAAAGATGACTTTTTTATTGTCATCAGATGAGTCAAAATACCCAAAACTGGTAAATAGATTAAAAATGACATCGAACGATAAGCCGGGAATAATTTTTCGCATGTCATGAACTTCAAAATGCAATCCTCTTTGCTCTGACAGTTTGGCAAGAGAAATACTATTTTCTGATAAGTCAACACCAAGTACTTTATGACCTAATTCATTTAATGTTTTACTATGTCTTCCTTTTCCACACGCTAGATCTAATAAGGAAGAATTTGGTTTTATTTTGAGAAAATTACAGAGGTTCTCAATAAAAAATTTCGCTTCATTTTCATCTCTGTTTTTATACAATGTATGATAATAGTCCGTATCAAACCAATCACTGAACCACTCGTTATTTGATGCCATGCTTATTTAACTGAAAATTCAAATAATTTGTTCCCATTTATACTTCCTTCTAATTTATCGCCTATTTGTATAGCCCCCACACCCGCTGGCGTTCCTGTAAATAGTAGATCTCCTGTTTTTAGGGTAACAAATTTGGAAACGTAGCATATTAATTCGTCAATTGTAAAAATCATATCTTTTGTAAAACCGTTTTGTTTTAATTCCCCATTTTGGAAAAATTGAAAATTAAGAGTGGAAATAGCTGTTTCAGCTACATTTATCCAATGTGATGAGATTGGGGCAGAATTATCAAAAGATTTAGCAATTTCCCACGGCAAACCTTTTTCTTTACATGTTAATTGAAGATCTCTAGCTGTTAAATCCAGTCCTAGTGTGATTTCTGAGTAATAATTTTTCGCAAATTCTTTCTGTATGAATTTACCTGCTTTGTTTATTTTTACTACAAGTTCACATTCAAAATGAATTTCAGTACTGAAATCCGGAAGGTAAATATCTGTTCCTTCTTTTACAAGGGCAGTATCTGGTTTCATAAAAAAAATGGGTTCTGTTGGCAATTCAGCCTTCATTTCCTTTGCGTGGTCAGCGTAATTTCTGCCAATACAGATTATTTTCATTTTGAACCAAATTTATTTTTTAATTGAGCTAATTTATCCGACAAATCTTTTTCTTTAACTTCCTGATTTTCAGATTTTATCTGCTCCATTTCCTTGCGTAGACATTGTTTTGTGTAAAGAGGAAAGTCAGCATCTAGCATCCAGCCATAGTAACCTGGTTCTTCCTTCATTACTTGTTTTATAGTTTTACCTTTGTGTTTACCAAAATTATATATGCTAATTCCTTTCTCGTTAATGGCTAATCTACCTGCTAAGTCTAATAGTTTGTAGTCACCGGCGCGTGAAAATTCTGCCAATGCTTGTACGTTTCCATCTAAGGAATCGTATTTTTCTAGTTGCGCTTTGAAAACGGACCAAGTCACTTGCGTATCATAAAGAGCATCATGTGCATTTTCCATTGATTGACCACAATAAAATTGATAGGCAGCTGCTAAGGTACGTTGTTCCATTTTATGGAAAATATTTTGAACGTCCACAAAAGAACGATTTGAAATATCGAAGTCAATATTACAACGTAAAAATTCTTCAGCTAATAATGGTATATCGAATTTATTTGAGTTGTAGCCTGCCAAATCACCCTCTCCTATAAAAGCGATGATTTCATTTGCAAGTTCTTGAAAAGTTGGTTGATTCTTAACACGATCATTTGTAATCCCATGAATTTCAGCTATTTCTAAAGGAATTGGAATTGTTGGATTAACTAATTTATTATAAGACTCTTCCTCACCATTGGGATGTATTTTTATTATTCCAATTTGTACAATACGATCTTTGGTTATTTGTGTTCCGGTTGACTCTAAATCAAAAAAGCAGATTGGACGTGTTAGTTTAAGTTTCATTTTATGTAATAAAAAAAGCCCAATTAATGGGCTTTCTGATGGATATAAGTTGAATTATTTTTGAATAACAAATTCTGTTCTACGATTTAGCTGATGTTGTGCTTCCGTACAAGATACTCTATTTTTACAGTCGTTAACAAGTTTTGTTTCACCATAACCCTTATAGGTAATTCTATCAGGATTTTGAATGCGTTTTTTAATGTAATTCGCTGAGGATTCTGCTCTGTTTTCAGATAATTTCTGATTGTAATTTGCTTTTCCTCTACTATCTGTATGTGAACCCAATTCAATTTTGACAGAAGAGTATTTATTGAGATATGATACCACTTTATCCAATTCAATTGCTGCGTCTGGTCGTATATCAGATTTGTCGAAATCAAAATAGATAGGTTTCAAAGCCAAAAAGTCTTCCAGATTTTTCAATGTAGAAATCTCAAAGGCTAATTTGATAACTGAATCACCTTTTAATGTTGCTTTGATATCGAATGTATCGGTTGTATGCACTTCAGCAGAAACTACAGCATAGTAATCTAGCTTCTGACCAAATTGTAAACCAGTAGTTAAACCACTTGTAAATTGACCTTTGGCATTTGTAAGTAATGATTCAACTTTTTCACCTTTTCTGTTGTATATATCAACAACAGCATTCTCAAGTGGTTTTTTAGTTTTATCTGTTATGTTATTTGATGTTACCACACCATTTAAGTCGTAATCAAACAATTTTGTAATCAATTCTTTTTCTTCAATTAAAAGAACTACTTTATAAACCTCTTGATAAGCTAAATCACAATTTGTTTTAAATGTTTCTTTGAATGGGCTGCGCGCGTTTTCTTTATAATAATAAACCAATTCATATTCACGGCATTTTTCTAATTTACTAAAGAAACCACCATCATTAATTCGTGGTAAAATTCTTTCTTCACCTGTTCCTTCCTCGCAGTTTTTACAACGAAGAGTTATGTAAGAAGATTCCGGAATTTTTTTACCATTCGCATGTATGATTTTACCATTCAAGAAAGCAACATTTTTAGTTGTAATTTCAGGATAGTTAATTTCATAAATATCCTTTTCACCAAGTCCACCTTTACGCAATGATGAAACGTATGATTTTTTACCGTCGGCAGTAGTAGTAAAGAAAACATCATCTCCCGGTGAATTTACCGGATAACCCAAGTTAATAGCTGGTGACCAGTTACCGCTTGCATCTCTGACAGTCATAAACACGTCAAAGCCACCCATACTATTTGCATTATTACTTGAAAAATAAAGAACATTGTTATCAATACCTACAAACGGAGATTCTTCATCAAATTCAGTATTTACAGTCTCTAGATTCTTAGGATCTGACCATTTA